>DATMZQ010000523.1:0-8500 GCA_035573615.1 Burkholderiales bacterium
TGACCTCCCCCCGGTCAACTCAGCGCGCGACATTTGTCGGGACTTGCCGCCAAAGTCTGCGGCGATTGCAGCAAGTTTACAAGCGCCAGTCGATGCACCCCATGTGCTGCGCCGCAATGCCCGGGGCACGCGCTGTAGTGCGAAACGCCCGAGGGGTCTGCTACAGTGCCTGCCTCTTTGAACTCCCGGTAGCCGCATGCCCACCCTTGCCTGGATCATCGCCGCCACGCTGACCAGCGGAGTACTCAGCGTCATCGCCGCTGCTTCCCTGGCATTGCGCGCCAAGCCTGCGCAACTGCCGATGCTGATCAGCTATGCAATCGGCGCTCTGCTCGGTGCGGCTTTCCTGGAAATTCTGCCTCACGCGGTAGAGCTCGCCGACAGCGTCAAGGTGGTCACCGGAACCGTGCTGATCGGAATCCTGCTTTTTTTCGTGCTGGAAAAAATGGTGCTGTGGCGGCATGCCCATGAGGGGCAAGCAGAGTCACACGTTCCCGAGCATGACCACGGTCGCATCGCGACGATGGTGATCGTGGGCGACACATTCCACAATTGCGTGGACGGCGTGATCATCGCCGGCGCATTCCTGGTGAGCCTCGAGGTCGGCATTGTCACTGCGCTCGCAATCGTCGCGCACGAAGTCCCGCAGGAAGTCAGCGACTTCCTGATCCTGCTCCATTCCGGCTACAGCAGGCGCCTCGCATTTGGCTTCAACATACTGGCCAGCAGCGCCATGGTCGTGGGCGGCGTTTTCGCCTATTACGCACTGCAGCTGATGCACAATGCCATACCGCCGCTGCTCGGTATCGCGGCAGCCAGCATGATCTACGTTTCGGTCGCGGATCTGATACCGGGACTGCATCGCCGGCGCGACTTTCGCGCAACGCTGCAGCAAGTAACGCTCATTGCGGCCGGCATTGGTACGGTCTGGATCGTTGGCTATCTGGCCGGGGCGGTGGCAAACGTCTGAACTTCCCTCGCCGCGAGAGGATCCGTTATGTTTATGACTGCATGGTGCCTGATCACGCTGGTTATCGCCGCCCTCTTGCTCGGCAGCAGCTTCGCACGCGTGCTCGAAATAGGACCGATGCGACGCTATGGCGGCCCGCAATGGCTCGAGTTGCAGCACTCACTCTATCCGTCCTATGCAGCGGCAGCCGGGATCATAGAGCCCGCTGCAATCATTGCTGCAGCCATGCTCGCCGTCGTATTGCGCGATTGGCGCCCGGCGCTGCTCGTCGCGATTGCGGGTGCGGTCTGCCTGGCAATTGCTTTTGCATTTGTTTCGCTACCGGTCACGAATCGGATTAACGCGCGGATTTCACGATGGACGGCGGACGCACTTCCGCCCAATTGGGAAATCTGGCGCACGCGTCTGGAAGTGTCCCAGGTGTTGCGTTTCATCCTGCACCTTGCCGGCTTCGCTTTGCTGGTAGTTGCCACCCTGGTCAGTCCGCTGTCCGACGAATAACTACGGCGCAGAAGAATCCACGCGCGGTGTTGAGGGCCTCATGAAAATACCAGCGGCGCTGCCGTTTCCATCATCACGGTTTCCGGCACACGCAACGCATCTGCTCGCGCGCGTTCGGCCTCTGATCTAAGCTGCGCTTCCATGTACGCGCCGAGATAGCGGCCGCGCGCAACGATGGCCGCGTCGATGCGCAGGCGCTCTGCTTCGAAGTGCGCCAATGCGGCCAGCGGGTCGCTGTCCGTCCCCACCGCTTTCATTAATGCCAGCGCATCGCCGGCACCCTTCGGAACGCCCATGGCAACATGCGGCCGTGCGGTGAAGGCGGCGTCGCCGACGATGACGACGCGCCCGAACACCAGACGCGGCACCTCGAGGTCGACGATCGGCTGGAAGAAATGCAGCCTGGCGCATCGCACAGCTTCCGCGAACTGCGGCGCGAGTACCTGGGCAGCCTTGTCGATCATCTGCTCCCGAATGCGCGCGGTCAACAGAGTTGGCGGGATGCCGTTTGCATGATAGTGGCCGCTGTCGTCCGTCATTAGTACACGCAACCCTGCTTCAGGCACGGGGCAATACCACACCGTGTTGTATTGCCTGCGGCCGGGCTCGACGCTGTTGTCCGGGCCCGGCACCGGATAGCCTACGCCTTGCTGCCCGGGTGCGACGCATACCGAATAGCGCTTGAACAGTTGCGCATGCGCCGCTGCGGAAAGATCGCCTTCATCAGTCAGGCAGCGCCAGGCAATATAGCCTGCGTAATGGGGTTTTATTTCAGGCAGGAACTGGGCGCGCACCGTGGAGCGCAATCCATCTGCGGCAACGAGCAGATCGGCTTCGATACGCTCACCTTCGTTGAAACACGCGATCACGTGCCGATCGTCCTGTTCAACCGTTTGCAGAGCCATGCCGGCACGGTAGTTCTCCGATGGAAAGACGTTCTTCAATTCGTCGTACAGCCGTTTCCAAGATGTCATGACCTGCGAGAAATCACGCTCGGCCACAATCCGGCCGGACTTGTCGAGTGCGATGCGTGTCGCAAGCTCGACGCCGAGTGACTGTTCGGACACCTGCGCACCGGCCGCGCAGAAGCCATCCACGAGTCCCGGCAATATCGTGATGCCAGCACCGCGGCCTTCCACATTGCCGCTCACGCGTTCAAATACCTGCACGTCCCAGCCCGCGCGGTGAAACAGATTACCGGTGATCAGCCCCACCAGCGAACCGCCAATGATCACCACTCGGCGCTGTGCGCGCGGCGCGGCGCTCATTTGGGTTTCCGTTGGTCCATGGCTTCGCTGTTCAGTCCCGCGTGCTGTTCGGCCAGCTTGACCGCTGCCATGTAATCCTCATGCGCATAGTCGCCACTGAGCAGGCCTTGCCAAATTTCACGCGTAAGTTCGATCAGCGGCATGCGGGTTCCGCCTTCGGTCGCTGCGGCAATCATGAGGCCCATGTCTTTCAGGATCAGTTCCGGGGTCATGGTTGGCGTGAAATCGCGTGGCTTGAGCAGAGCGATCTTGGCCCGGAGCCACGGCGACGCGATGGTGCTCTCGGCGATGGTGTCGAGCATCAGATCCCATTCGAGTCCCGCGGTGCGCCCCAAGGTCAGTGCTTCGGCCATGGCTTGCGCGGTGCTGACGACCACCGCGTTGATCACCAGCTTCATGTAACGCGCCTGTTCCGTGCCGCCGAGATACGCCTGGTTTTTGCTGAACGTCTCAACCACAGGTCTTACCTTGCGCCATAACGCCTCTGGTCCCGACACCAGCACGGTGATGTTGCCCGTGCGCGCCGAAGCTGCATTGCCGGAAATGGGCATGCGCAAATAACCGACGGAGCGCTCTGCAGCTGCACGCGCAATTTCTGCAGATATCTGGGGCGATACTGTACTGGTATCCACGAATACTGATTCCGACCTGGCATGGGCGAGTACTCCGCGCGGGCCGAACGCCACGTCTCGTAACGCCGCGTCATCCGGGAGGGCGGCAAAAATAATGTCCGCCTCACGCACGCACTCCTGCGTACTGAGCGCCTCGCGCGCACCTTGAGCGACCAGCTGCGCGCGGCTTGCGGCGCTGCGCGAATAAATGCTGAGCGGGTACCCGGCCTTCAGGATGAAGCCGGCCATTGGCACGCCCATGCGTCCCGCGCCGATCCAGCCAATGTGCGGCAAAGATGCCATGGTTTCTCCCTGGTTGACTTAAGGTCATGCCCCCAGATAACAGGCTTTCACGAGCTCGCTGCTGTGCAGTTCGCTCATGGTACGGCCTTCGAACGCGATCGCGCCTTGCACGATCAGATATCCGCGGTCTGCGATGCGGCTGGCCTGATGAAAGTTCTGCTCGGCCATCAGCACGGTCAGCCCGATCTGCCGCTTGAGCGAGGCAATCGTATCGATCATCTGCTTCACCAGCATCGGGGACAAACCTACCGAAGGTTCATCGACCAGTAACAGCTTGGGAGCCGACATGAGCGCACGCGCGATAGCAAGCATTTGCTGCTGCCCACCACTCAATTCGCCTGCACGTTGCGCACTTCGCTGCCCCAGCACCGGGAATGCTTCGTGGCACAGCGAGAGATTGCGCGCGATGGCGGCGCGTGCGCCGCTTCGATACGCACCAAGCAACAGGTTTTCGGCTACGGTCAGTTTCGGAAACAGGCGTCGCCCCTCTGGTACCAGAGCCACGCCGAGGCCGACGATTTCATGTGGCGTTTTGCCGACCAGATCGATGCTCACGCCGTCGATTTCGAGGACGATGGAGCCGCGCGTGGGCTTTAGCAGCCCCATGATGCATTTCATTAACGTGCTTTTGCCGTTGCCGTTGGTACCGAGCAAGGCCACGGTTTCGCCGTCGCGCACGTCAAGCGAGACGCCATGCAAAACGCGCACAGCGCCGTAACCGGCGTCGATTCCCTCCATCGCGAGTTTAGTCACCGAGGTAGATCCTCTGCACATCGCGGTCTTCCACGATCTGCGCCGGCGCGCCGTGCGCGAGAATGCGGCCGGCGTCCAGGCAAATGACTCGCTCGGAGAAGCGCATGATCGCACGCATGATGTGCTCGATCATGACAATGGCGATGCCCTCCCGATTGAGCGCAAGCAGGATGGCAAGCATTTCATCGACTTCGATCGCGGACAGTCCGGCCATGACTTCGTCAAGGATCAGCAGGCGCGGGCGCGACGCCAGCGCGCGGGCCAGTTCAAGCTTGCGCAAATCCACCTGCGTGAGGGATGCGGGGGAGGCATCGGCACGGCCGCCCAGTCCGATCTGCGCCAGAATCGCGTGGGCTTGGGCAGCGACATCAGACCGGTGCAGGGATTTACGGTGCGTCACATATTCCAGCGGCACAGCGATATTTTCCGCCAGCGTCATGCTCGCAAATGGACGCGGCACCTGAAAAGTGCGCGCAATCCCCAGACGCGCGCGCCGGTGAGCGGGCAGCAAAGTCACGTCAGCTCCCGAAAGCCAGATCGATCCGCTATCCGTACCCAACGAGCCGCCGATGCAATTGATCAGGGTGGACTTGCCTGAGCCGTTCGGGCCGATGATGCCGAGCCGCTCCCCGGACCGCACGGTCAGGCTAACGTCAGCCAGCGCGACAAAACCACCGAACAGTTTGCTGACCGCGTTGACTGCCAGCAATGCGCCGTTCATTTGGTGTGCTCCGCCGAATACCACCGGCGCACAAGTCCGAGGATGCCCTCGGGCGCCGCGACGACGAACGCAACCAGCAGCACACCAAGCACCAGCACGTTGAGCTCCGAAGACAGCGTTACCGTGACCAGCTGCTGGACAGAACTCAGCAATACCGCGCCGATCACCGGGCCCGTCCAGCTGGCGGTACCACCGATGATTGGCATCGCGAGCGCAGACACCGCATAGTTGAGGCTGAATGCCGATGTCGGCTCGATGAAACTCATGTAGAGCGGAAACGGCGCACCCGCAATGCCCATCAGTGCGCCGGAGGTCGTTGCGGCGAATAGTTTCAACTTCAGCGTTGGAACGCCCGCGGATTCGGCGGCCTCCTCGTCGTCGCGCAGCGCGCGCAAGCCGCGACCGATCCAGGATGTTTCGATGTAGCGCGCCAGCAAGACCGCACTCACGGCCGCCAATGCCATGACGACGAACAGCAGGCGCGCGTAGGAAGAAAACAGGGCAGGCGCGGCCGGCTGCAACACCGTGGCACCGCGCGCCCCGCCGACGAAACTCCAATTCAGCACAACGGTCTCGCAGATCACCGCGATCGCGACCGTCGCAATCGAAAAAAAGATTCCACGCAAACGCATGGTCATCGCACCGACTATCAATCCCATCAGGCCACTCACCAGCGCCGCACCGGCAAGTTGAAGTATCAGCGGTGCGGCAAACGCCTTGATCAGCGCCAGCGCAGTGTAGGCGCCAGCGGCAAAAAAGGCGCTTGCACCAAAATTCACGTAACCGGCATAGCCGCCCAGAATATTCCAGGCCGTGGCCAGCACAATAAACTGCAGCACCACGTAGCCTGCGAAAAAAAAGTATTCGTTGGAAACGATGCGCGCCAGCAGGAGTGCGGTCGCGAGCAGCGCAAGGACCGCCAGCCTGAATTTCCAGGGCGTGGGCACGTGTTCAGCGCCCGAACAGCCCGGCCGGCCGGATCGCCAGCACAAGCAAGAGCAAGCCGAAGGCCACGGCCGGCGCCCAGGATGCGCCAAGTGAAGTCAGCACGATGCTTTCCGTAACACCCAGAATGACTCCAGCGGCGAGCGTGCCGGGCATGCTGCCCAGGCCGGCAAGCACGGCCACACAAAAGGTTCGGCCGATATACAGGCGCCCGAGTCCGGGTTCGACCGGCGTGACGATGATCAACAACGCGCCCGCGATGGCACAGGTCGCGGTGGCAATCGCAAATGCCCAGTGCTTGATGCGCACCGGGTCAGCGCCCATCAGTGCAACCGCGGTCTCATCCTGCGCCACTGCCTTGATGGCACGGCCGATGAATGTGCGCGCGAAAAAAAAAGTGAGCCCGATGGTCAGCACCAGCGCCACGCCGAAGGCGACCAGCATGCGCAACGGCAAGCGCATGTCGCCCAGGGATACGCTCTTGCCGATGTAGAAAGCCTCGACCATGCGCTGGTCCACGCCGAAAGTGAGGATCAACGCAACCTCGATGATGAATGCGAGGCCAAAAAAAAATGCCAGTCCGCGCAATCCCACATCCTTGCCGCGACTTTCGAAGCTGGCGTGATAAAAACGGTAGACGGCCAGTCCGCCCAGGAAAAATAAGGGCGTCAGCACAAGCCCCGCAACCAGCGGATCGACACCGAACCCCCCCAGATAGTAGGCACCGTAGGCTCCCAGAACCAGAAAGGCCGGATGCGCTATCTGCGGCACGTCGAGCAGCCCGAACGCAACGGACAGGCCAACGCTCACCGCAGCATAGAAGCAGCCAAGCAATACGCCGGCAATAATGGCCTCGCCGAGAAGATCGATGGACATCCTGTGCTTTCTTTTGGTGCTGTTCCAGCGATTAGGGGCGCGACTGATTGAAGGGCTTCAATTCCCCCGTTTTGAATGCCTCCGGTGCAACGATCACTTGCTTGCCCGGTGCGCGGAACTGCTCGAGATTCCTGTCCGCGATATCCCGGAATTGCACATAGACAATACGCGGATTGGCCCATTCTCCGCTTGGGTCATAGTGAATGCTGCCGACAATGGTTTTAATTTCGTGTGCGCGGATGTATTTCGCCAATACCTTATCGTCCAGACTTCTGGTGGCCGTCACAGCCTGCGCCAGGATCTGGCCGATTGCGTAGTCAAACGGCGGCAGGTAAAACCCCAAAGGATCGACATTCGCCTGGGCGGCTTTCGCCTGATAGCGCATCAGGAAATCTTTTATCCCCGGAAAGTCCATCGTTTTCTCGGGTGCCCAGGTGTTGTAGTTCACCACTCCGTTCAGGGAGGAACCAAGCGATTGCATGATGGACGCATACTGCAGACCGACCATGCCACCACCGAACAGCTTGACGTTATCGCCAATGCCGATCTCGGCGACTGAACGGATGATTGCACTGGAATCCGAGGGATAAGAGGCGACGAACACGACATCCGGATTTTTGGCGCGGATGGCGCGCACAACGGAGGAGAACTCCACGGTGTTGGGCGGATAGTTCTGGTCGTAAACGGCCTCCAGGCCGGATTCCTTGAGGCCTGAACGCACGCCGCCCGCGAGATTTTGTGCAAACTCGGCATCCGCCGCGATAATCGCAATGGTCTTTGCGCCGACTTTCCTGCACAGCAAGAGAAACGGCGCCGCAGAGTCCCGGGCCGAAGCCCAAGGCTGGTTATTGAAATACTTGTCGTGACCAATCTTCGCATTCGCGTCCAGTGCGAAGTTGCCGATCAGCAGCCGATCGCGTTGCTTGACCAGCGGCATGATCGGCGCGGTAGGATTGGTTGCATAAGGCGCCACCAGCAAGTCCACCTTATCGACATCCAGCAACTTGGAATAGAGACCTGGCGTCATCGACGGGCTGCTTTGGTCGTCGTAGACCACCAACTCAACCGGGCGCCCAAGCAAGCCGCCGGCGGCATTGACGTCATCGCGCCAGATCTGCAGCGCAAGCAGTCCAGATTTGCCTGCCCCGCTTAGCGGTCCGGTTTGCGCAATGGACAAGCCGATGCGGATCGGCGTTTTATTTTGCGCATAGGTGCCTACCTGCGAACAGAGCAACAGTACTGCGATGACTCCCGCAATACCCGCTACGATGCGCCGGCCTGGGCTTTGCATTGCACCGCTCTCCTCGTTGCTCCGGCGCACATTCAACGCGTGCGCTCTGGTCATCACCACAAGAACGACTATAGCAGCTTGCCCGCGACACGCAGGACCGACAGCGTCGTAGGGATGTGGAGAAGAAGCGGGTAAACCCGTGATGATCGCAGCGAAACTTCACGGGAGCGCGCATCGAAAACGCCAGTTTAACGGCGTCGAATCGCAGACTTGCGTTTCCAGCGCGTACGGCAAGTGGGACAGATGATTTCCCCGGTGACT
>DATMZQ010000524.1:0-10880 GCA_035573615.1 Burkholderiales bacterium
TCGGTCCCAATCTTCTGGTATGGGGCAGCAGCTTTTTCATCAAGGAACCGAACGATCCCGCCTACATTTCCTGGCACCAGGATTCGACCTACTGGGGTCTTTCGCATCCCGATATCGTGACCGCATGGGTCGCGCTCACGGTCAGTGATGTTGCCAATGGCGCAATGCGCGTTGTTCCGGGGACGCATCTCAAAGACCAATTACCTCATAACGATACTTTTGCCGAAAACAATCTGCTGACCCGAGGACAAGAAGTTGCGGTTGAAGTCGAGGACGATAAAGCGGTGTACCTGACGCTTCAGCCAGGTGAAATGTCTTTGCATCATGTGCGCATCGTCCACGGCTCCGAGCCGAATCGCGCGCATTATCGTCGCATGGGTTTTGCCATCCGCTACGTGCCGACCTACGTTCGCCAGACCGAAGGGCCGCGGGACTACGCGACGTTGGTGCGGGGAAGGGATGACTTTCATCACTTCGACTACGAGCCTGAACCGCGCATCGACCTCGGCGCCGAGGAAGTGGCCGCACACAAGCGCATCACCGAAGAAGCCAACAAGATTCTGTATCGGGGAACAGACAAGGTTAAGTCCTGAGTGCTCCCACTCGTTCTCCATGATTCTTGAAGTCGCCATTCTGAATGTCATTGCCGGGCGCGAGGCAGAGTTTGAAGCCACTTTCGTTGAGGCGCAGCGGATTATTTCTTCCATGAAAGGCTACCGGGCGCATGAACTGCGCCGCTGCCTGGAAGCGCACAACCGGTACATACTGCTCGTGCACTGGGACAAGCTCGAGGACCACACGATCGGCTTTCGCGGTTCAGCCGGCTATCAGGAATGGAAACGCATGCTGCATCATTTCTACGATCCGTTTCCAGTGGTGGAACACTATGCTCCGATACCGGGCTTGATGGACTGAAATTACCTGGATGGCCAACAGCAGCAAGCGAACCATCATGGCGCAATGAAACGCCGCAGAAAATAATTCTCAGCTGCGCGGTGCAGCACCGACAAAATCGGAAGCGTTGAATAATTGAATACAGGGGCGGCCACGTCCTGGAGTCCATAAGGGGAAACAATGCTTACGGGAGTATTGCTGCTGATTGCGTTCCTGATTGTGGTGGCCGCGATAGTACGCGGGCAGAGCCCAATCATCATGCTGCTATTGCTCGCCATCGTCTGGGCACTGCTGGCGGGTGTTGGCATAAACGACCTCCAGGCCAAGATTCTGCAGGGCGGAGGCGTCGCCTACGCTTCCGCCGTAATCATCATCGTGTTCGGCGCCTGGTTTGCGCAGGTGCTGATCCAGACCGGCATTGCGGAATCGGTCATTCGTTCCGCGGTCGAGCTGACCGGCGATCGCCCGGTTGTGACCGCCATGACCATTAACCTGGTGACCGCGTTGCTGTTTACGTCGATGTACGGTGTGGGTGCAGCGATCGCCATCGGCGTCATTGCCCTGCCGATCATGCTGAGCCAGGGCATTCCCGCTCGGGTTGCCGCGCCTGTATTCACGATGGGTGTTGGGGCCGGCGCATTCGTAAACCTGGTGCAGTTCGGTACTTTTGAGAAACTCTTCCCGGGCATCAAATACGAAGCGCCCTGGCTCACCTACTGGGCTATCGGCATGGCCGTCTATATCCTGATCGCCTGGCTGATGATCTGGATCAATCTGCGCAAGCTTGGTGTTCGCCACGCCGCCTCGATTGATACAGCGGCGCGTTTGCCGCGCAAGCGCACGCCGTACTATACCTATCTGGTGCCGGTGTTCCCGGTATTCATGATCATGGTATTCAAGTGGCAAATCATTCCGACGTTCCTGTTGTCGATCGTGCTGGCCCTGGTGCTTACAGCGAAGGGACGCAGCTTGCAGGGCACGCTGAATCTGTTCAACAAGGCTTTTTACGATGCCTTTCCGGATATCGCCACCATTGCGGCCCTTTGGACCATCTGCGGCATGATCATCGTGGCCGGCCAGATGCCGCAGATCGCCGGCGCGCTGCGGCCGATCTTCGATCCTGTCCTGCCGCATACCACCTTGCAAGCCGCAATCTTTTTTGCCGTATTGGGTGGCATTGGCAGCATCTATCGCGGCCCGCTGGTGGTGGTAGGGACGGGGGCAGCGCTGCTGGCGATCATTCTTTCCAATAACGAGATTCCCGTGCCTTATCTGTACGCGCTGTGGCTCGGACCGACTGTCATGCAGGGCAGCTGCGATCCGACTAATTCGTGGACGTTGTGGACCATCGGTTATACCCGAGTGCCTCACGGCCAGTTCCTGAAAACCGCACTGCCGTTCGGCTGTCTGATGGTGGTCATCACCTGTGCTATCTGCTATTACATGTTCGGTTGAGACCTATCGATCCATGAGCGAGCGCCAGACTTACCGCATTGGCATTGACGTCGGAGGAACGTTCACCAAGGCAGTACTGATCGACAATGCCAGCTTCCAGGTCGTCGGACGCTACTCGGTATTGACCACGCACAGCGACGCACGCGGCGTCGCGGCCGGCGTTGTTGAAGTGTTTCGCAATGTGCTGGAGCGATCGCAGGTCGCTCCAAATGACGTTGTGTTCATCGCGCACTCAACCACCCAGGCGACTAATGCACTGCTCGAAGGCGATGTAGCGACGGTTGGCATCATCGGCATGGCGAGCCGGGTTGAGTCACTGCTGGCGCGCGCGCAAAGCAACATCAAAGACATTGAACTTGCGCCGGGACGATTCTTGCGGCCGGCCCATCGCTTCATAACGACGGAAAAATTGGACGAAGCGCTGGTGCGCCAAACGCTGGTGGGTCTGCGTGACGAAGGCGCGCAGGTGGTAGTGGCGAGCAGCGCTTTCGGCGTGGATGACCAGAGCGCCGAAGAGACAGTCATGCGGCTCGCGGCTGAACTGGGCCTCGCAGTAACGGGCGGTCACGAGATCACCAAGCTGTACGGGCTCACCACACGCACCCGCACTGCTGTTATCAATGCCAGCATCCTGCCGAAGATGATCGGCACGGCCAACATGACTGAAGAGGCTGTGCGGGAAGCCGGCATCACGGCGCCGCTGATGATCATGCGCGGTGACGGCGGCGTCATGGATGTGCAGGAAATGCGCAGGCGCCCGGTGGTAACCATGCTGTCAGGTCCGGCGGCGAGCGTAGCCGGTGCGCTCATGTACTTGCGAGTATCCGACGGCATTTATTTCGAAGTTGGCGGTACCAGCACTAACATCGGCGTGATCCGCAACGGCCGCCCCACCATCCGACATGCGCAGGTCGGCGGTCACGATACTTATGTGAACTCGCTCGATGTCCGCGTCATTGGCATTGCCGGCGGCAGCATGGTGCGCGTTCGCGGCAAGCAGATTCACGATGTCGGGCCGCGCAGCGCGCACATCGCTGGCCTGCACTACGCGGCATTCGCAAAGGCAGACGATATCGTGGATCCGCGGATTGAGTTGTTCAGCCCCAGGCAGGGCGATCCGGACGACTACGTGGCGATTCGTTGCTCGAATGGCGAGCGTTATGCGCTAACTAATACCTGTGCAGCTAATGTACTGGGTTACACCAAACCGGGCTGGCA
Source organism: Burkholderiales bacterium (assembly GCA_035573615.1). Classification (GTDB taxonomy): domain Bacteria; phylum Pseudomonadota; class Gammaproteobacteria; order Burkholderiales; family JACQAP01; genus JACQAP01. The sequence goes on from DATMZQ010000524.1 coordinate 3,568, forward strand.
TGCCCATGGCAACGCCGAAGCGGCAAGGCGTGCTTTTGCAGCACTGGCGCAACATATTGGCCTCACCGTCGAGGAAGCAGCGCGCCGTGTACTGCTGAAGTCAGCGAGCAAAATTACGGGCGTGGTTGAACAACTCGTGCATGAATACAAACTCGATCGGGACCAGGCCGTGTTGGTCGGTGAAGGCGGGGGCGCGGCGTCCCTGATCCCGTTCGTTGGTGAGCTGATGCAGCTGGATTTCAAAATATCCCAGGATGCAGAAGTGATTTCGTCCATCGGGGTCGCCCTTGCGCTGGTTCAGGAGACCATCGAGCGCGTCATGCCGAATCCCGGCCCGGAAGACCTCCAACGCATCAAGCGCGAAGCGTTCGACGCGGTTGTTAGACTGGGTGCTGCGCCGGAGAACGTCGAAGTCACCATCGAAGTCGACCCGCAAACGCAGCGCGTGCGTGCTACTGCCAGGGGGGCTTCCGAAATGCGCGCTCAGGACATGCGCAAGCTGGTGAGCCATGAGGAGGCGGCACATATCGCAGCCGGCTCCATGAACGTGGCTCAGGAGAATGTCCGGCTGGCGGCTGCCACCGATGAAGTGCGGGTATTTCAGGCGGAAGTGACCGAGCGCAAGTGGCACATGTTCAACAAGCACCGCCGGCCCGTGCGCGCTGTGGATCGCGAAGGCGTCATACGAATTCAGCGCAGCGATGGGGTCATCATGCAAGCGCCTGCTGCCGCAAGCCTGCAGCAGTTGCGTGCCCTGTGGGAGTCGGTGACGATTTATAACGGCGATAGCGTGATTGCGCCGGACATGTTCGTCATCGCGGGTCGCCGCATCGTGGATCTGTGCGGCATTACGGTGCTCGAGCAGGCCATTGCGGTCAGCCGGGGCGAAATCGAAGGTTTGTCGCCTGAGACGCCGGTTGTGCTGATCGGCATGCAGGGAGCACGCGGGCTGTGAGCGAGCGCGCACGGGACCGGCATGCGGACCCGCAAGGATCAGGCTTGCTGATCCTGCGCGAGGACGCGCAGTATCGGCGCATACCGGGCCGCCAGCGCGTCGCGCTGGTGCAAGCCGCGCTTGACGATGGACGTTCACTGGCGGACCAAATCAGTAGCCGATGGGGACGCGACCCGTCGGCCATTGCATCAAATTGCAATGTGCCCGTGCGCCGCTCTCACGAGGATGGCGGTTACGGAGGTACTGTGTTTTACGCGGAATACATCGCGCGGCCCTGCGGCATCACGCTTTATCTGCCGGCCATCCAGAAACTGGATCGGCTAATCGCGGGACAAGGCCAGTCCTACGGCCGCACGGCAGGCACTTTGCCGATTTTCCTTGCACATGAGCTTTACCATCATTTTGACTGCCAGCGCGGTAACGCCCGACTGAGCCGCCGGCATGCCATCCCGATATTCAGCATCGGCGCATGGCACTGGAAGGCAGGTCTTTCCAGTCTCTGCGAAATTGCCGCCGGCGCCTTTGCGCAGCAATTGCTTGGCCTGCCGTTTCACCCGAAATATCTTGATTCGCTTGTCCGGGGCGACCTCGCTGCCCGGCCTGAGCTCTCATGAAGTTTCGTGCCGCAGTGCTGGACAAGGTCAACCAGGCGATGACCATCGACGTGCTGGACATGGCCCCGTTGTCCGCGACCGATGTGCTCGTCAAAATCAAAGCCAGCGGTTTGTGTCATACCGATCTCGAAGTGATCCAGGGTTCGCTCGCCTATCCACTGCCAATTGTGCTCGGTCACGAAGGAGCAGGCATCGTGGAAGCGGTCGGCACGGATGTCACGCAGGTGAGCGTCGGAGATCACGTAATCTGTTCCTGGAACCCGCATTGCGGGCACTGTTTCTATTGCGAGCGGGACCTGCCGATCCTGTGCGAACCGTTCGTGGCGAACCAGCCAAAAGGCTTCCTGCCCGATGGCCGATCGAGAATGAAACGTGACGGCCGCCAGGTGCATCATTATTCGGTGACTTCCACGCATGCCGAATACACTATCGTGCCCGAATCCGGAGCCATCCCGATCCCGCATGAGATGCCCTTTGATCGGGCCTGCATCATCGGTTGCGGCGTGATGACCGGCGTTGGCGGTGTGGTACGCAAGGCAAAGGTGGAGGCGGGGACAAGTGTGCTGGTAATTGGCTGTGGCGCGGTCGGGCTCAATGCGCTCCAGGGCGCCAGGCTTGCCAATGCGTCAATAGTTATCGCAGTGGACATCGGCAGCATCAAACTGCGGCGGGCCGTGCAATTCGGTGCGACACACGCGATCGACGGCGCTCACGAAACCGTGCTGGATGAAATCAAAGCATTGACCGGGGGCCGCGGACCGGACTATGTTTTCGAGGCAGCCGGCAACAAGCGGACCTTGCGCCTGTCCGTCGAGGCGGTGCGTCCGGGGGGACAGGTCGTGTGGCTTGGAAAAATCAATGTGAACGAAGACGTCAGTTTTCGCTGGGGAACGCTGATGGGTGAAAAGCGGATCGTGCGCTCGAGTTATGGAGGGGCACGTCCGCAGCGCGACTTCCCCTGGCTCGCCAGCGAGTATCTGAAAGGACGTCTCAAGCTGGACGAACTCATCACACAGCGTATCCGGCTGGATCAGATTAACGAAGGCTTCGCCGCGCTGGCGCGGGGCGAGGGGATTCGCACAGTAATCATGTTCGACTGAGCTTCTGCTTAGGCACAATGATGCGCTTCAATCATCCGCCGCTGCTGGCCGGGCAAATTGACGCCGAGCATCGCATGGCGGTGCTCGGCGACCTGGAACTGGAGTCCGGCGAGATTTTGCAGGACTACGCGCAATCCTATGTCACGCACGGGAGCCTCGACACGGCAAGATCGAATGCCGTACTGGTCTGTATTTCGCTCACTGGCAATCACCACCGGCTCGATTTTCTGATCGGCCCGGGAAAGGCTTTGGATCCTGAGTACTACTTCATCGTAGTGGCCGATCCGATTGGTAATGGCTTGTCGACCTCGCCTTCGAACAGTACGTATCAGCCGGGCATGCGTTTTCCTCGCTTTACGATTCGCGACATGGTGCAAAGCCAGTACCGTTTGTTGACGCGGCAATGCGGCCTTTCGCGCTTGCATGCGGTCATCGGGGCCTCGATGGGTGGCATGCAGGCGTTGCAGTGGGCAGTGAGCTATCCCGAATTCATGTCCCACTGTGTGGCGATGACCGCGATGGCGAGAACTTCCGCCTGGTCCGTGCTGGTAACCGAGACGGCACGCTGCTGTTTGATGGCGGACCCGGCCTGGACCGGTGAGGGCTTCAGCGGTGCACCGGAACGCGGCTGGCGGGCATACACCGGACTGATGACGGCGTTGGCGAGCCGGACCCCGGAAGCGCTGGCTGAATTGCTGCCGGACTGCGCTGCAGCGCATCTATGGTTTGAGCAAACGTATGCGCAAAACCGCAGGATCGGATTCGATGCACACGACTACCTGTACCAGTCGTGGGCTTACGAAGCGCATGATGTCGGTACCACTCCGGACGCCAACGCGGAAACAGCTGGGGCGCTATCCAGGATCAAGGCGAAGACCCTGCTGCTCGGCCCGTTGCTCGATTTGTTCAATCCTGCCCAAGAGGGCCGCGATGCCGCGGCCAGCATTCCGGATGCACAATTCATCGAGATACCCTCGGTGCAGGGCCACCAGGCTGCGACGAGTACGAAGGCGGAAGACGCCGCTTTTCTGAACCGCGTAATCGCACAGTTTCTAAAAACCACGCGTTAGGGTTTAATGCGACGGCCACGGTGCACGCTCACGGCACGCAAGCCAGGCGTGATCGCGTCCGGACCACCGTGCAAATCGCAAAGGGAGACCGCGCAGCAGCGCTGAAGATTGATGATAGACGTGCGTGCCTTGCAATCCACCAGTGATGCCGAATGGGTCGCGAAGGTCATGGCGAATTCGCAACCCTGGATCACGCTGTCGATCAGCTATGAACGCAGCCTCGCGTTGCTCACCAATGCGTCGCGGGAACGCTATCTTGCAGAGGTGTCCGGACAGCGGGCCGGATTCCTGATGGTCAGCATGCAGGGCGCCTTCGTTGGCTATGTCCAGCTGCTTGGCGTCGCGGCCGAATTCCGCGGGCAGGGCGTCGGTAAGGCGCTGATCGAATTTGCTGAGCAACGCATATTTCGTGAAACGCAAAACGTATTTATCTGCGTATCGGATTTCAACCAGGACGCACAGCGGTTCTACGCCCGGATGGGCTATGAACGTGTTGGTGAGTTGCGTGATTTCATCGTGACTGGCCACTCCGAACTGCTGCTGCGCAAGACTATTGGGCCGATCCGGGCGAATCCCAAATGAGCGCCTTGATACAAATTTCACCGCACCACTTGGCCTGCCTGGTCGGTTGATCGCCAGACCACCGCCAACGTTGTGGCGCCCAATGTAACGCCTTCGCACTTGCTATCAATGCAAAAGTTGGCATATCGTGTGCGCCACCGCAAGCCAGGAGCGAACTTCCGATTCCCTCGTCGCGCACCATAGAGCATCGCAAGGCAGCCAGCCGTGCCGGACTTAACTATGTGACGGACGGCGTGGCCGGCATCACCCGCCGCCGGGCCGGCAAGGGATGGATTTTTTTCAAACCTGACGGCGAACGGGTCACGGATGCGGAGGAGCGGCGCCGGATCAATGCACTCGTCATTCCTCCGGCATGGACTGATGTGTGGATCGCGCCGGATTCCGACAGCCATATACAAGCCACGGCGCGCGATGCCCGGGGCAGGAAACAGTACCGTTACCATACGCGCTATCGCGATGCGCGCGATCAATCGAAATTTCGGCACATGCTGGAATTCAGCGAGGTGCTGCCGGCCATCCGGGAGCGTGCCGAACGGGACTTGCGCGCGCCGAAATTGAGCCGGCGCCAGATTCTCGCCACGGTCGTGCAACTGCTGGACAAAACCTTGATCCGTGTCGGCAACGATGAGTATGCGCGCGAAAACCGTTCCTATGGCCTGACAACGCTGCGCATGCAGCACGTCCAGGTCAACGGTTCGAAACTGAATTTCAGTTTTCGCGGCAAGAGCGGCGTGCAGCATGCGATATCGGTGAAGGACCTGCGTATCGCACGCATCGTGCAACGCTGCCAGGATCTCGCCGGACAGGAATTATTCCAGTACCTGAACGGGTCCGGGAAGAGGGAAACCGTGACTTCGGATGACGTAAACGCTTATCTACGCGAAATCTGCAAGCGCGATATCACGGCGAAGGATTTTCGGACTTGGGGAGGTACGATGCTGGCAGGAGTGGAGTTGCGCGAGATGGGCCCGGCAGCCACGCAGCACCAGGCCAAGCGCAACATCATTCGTGCAATCGATGCCGTAGCCGAGCGGCTTGGCAATACGCGGTCGGTCTGCCGCAAGTATTATGTACACCCCGCGCTGGTCCATGCTTATCTGCAAGGTCTTGTCCCGGGCCCGTCCGCGATTGAATTGCCCGAGGACAATCGCCGTAGCAGGGCAACACCGGCCTTGCGACGCGACGAAGTAGCCATTCTGCAATTCCTGCACGATGTCTTGTGATGGGCGAGCGCTTTCTGGTGCCGCTTGTCACCCCGGCGCGACAATACGGTCCGATGCGGAAGAATATGTCATTGATATTAAGCGGATGACGATTCCGGCGTAATTTTTGCGTCGGCCTTCGACGTTCCAATCTCGAGTGGCATATCCATGATGCAGGAAGTTGGCAATTCCGAACTCACCCCGGCCGACATCCCTTCATTCAAGGAAGTTTGGGCGCGCATCGAGCCTTTCGCACTGACTTTTGACGGCTTCAGGTACTGGGGATCGGTCGAAAAATGCGCCGCCGTGGCGCAAGCCCGGCGCCCGGGGTCGTTGACCGAACTGCGGACCTGCCTGTTTTACGAGGCGCGCAAATGCCAGATGGACGGCAAGGCGCCGGATGCGATCGCAATGAGATTCATCCGTGCACTCGTATATGCGATTCGCGAAAAAGTCGACAGCGGGGACATTCGCTAACGCATAGCTCCTGCACTTTCGGACGGGATAGACGGGCGGGACAGCTGCGGCTTGAAAATCAGAACGCCGGCCGCACATGGTATAAGACCGTTGTCCAACGGACCTTATCCCGGAGAAACAAATGCGATACATCGCCAAGAAAGTCGTGGGCGTACCCGCTACGGACGGTGCCGGCGTGAAACTCAAGCGTGTCATCGGCAGTCCCGCGCTGGATCTGATTGACCCTTTTCTGATGCTGGACGAATTTGGTTCCGACGATCCGCAATCCTGGATCGCCGGCTTTCCGGATCATCCGCATCGCGGCTTTGAAACGGTCACCATCATGCTGGAAGGTCGCGTAAAGCACGCCGACTCGGTGGGCAATCAGGGCGTCATCGAGGCCGGCGACGTTCAATGGATGACTGCCGGCAGCGGAATCATCCATTCGGAAATGCCAGAGCGTGCGCAAGGCAGATTGCGTGGTTTTCAGCTGTGGGTCAATTTGCCGGGCAAACTGAAGATGATCGCGCCTCGCTATCAGGATGTGCAGGCGTCGCGCATCCCGTCCGTATCGGCCGCTGATGTAACCGTGCGTGTCATTGCCGGGGAAGGCTTTGGAGCAAAGGGTCCGGCGGATACGTTGATGCCCGTCCGCCTGCTAGACGTGACACTGCACGCCGGCGCTGTTTTCAAAATGGATGTTCCCGACGATCACGCCTGTTTCGTCTATGTCTATGAAGGCGCCGTACGCGGTACCGACCGCAATGGCCAAGCACTGGAAGTGGCGAGCGGTTCTCTTGGCGTACTCGAGGGGACAGCGTTCGTTACGCTGGCTGCGGGTGCATCGGGTGCAAAACTTCTGTTCGCCGACGGCAAACCAATCCGTGAACCTATTGCCCGCTATGGCCCCTTCGTGATGAACACGCGTGAAGAAATCCAGAAAGCTTTCGAGGATTATTCACGCGGCGAACTGGTAACCACGTAATTGTGAATTCAAAAAGGGAAACGATGACCATGAGACAGTGGCTCTTGTTGCTTGGCTTGCTGTTGCTTGTGCCGCCCGTGCTGGCAGACTCGCAGCCGGAGCGGCTTGCCGCCGCCAAGCGCTACGTTGGCGTGGCGCAGATCGGCAAAATTACGGAGGACACCGTCTCGGAACTTGCCAAGGGCTTTCCGGCCGAGCAGCGCACGAAATTTCTGGAATTCATGCATCGCGCCGTGCGGCCGGAGGTGCTGGAACAGGCGGCCATGGAAAGTATGGTCAAGGTTTTCACCGCGGAAGAGTTGAACGCGCTGGCTGATTTTTTCGGCTCGCCCATTGGCCAGTCGGCAAT
>DATMZQ010000525.1:0-2171 GCA_035573615.1 Burkholderiales bacterium
TCGTGTGGCAATCAATTGGCTGCTTTGATGTTCCGTCGAGTTGCGCCTCTGCGACACCGGTGTGATGATGCTGCTGAACTTGCGACACTAACTGAATCATTATCCGAAACGCTGCCAAATAATGAAAGTACTTGTAACGGGTGTCGCAGGTTTCATCGGCATGCACGTGGCCGATCGGCTGCTCGCGCGCGGCGATGAAATAATCGGCGTAGACAATGTTAATGCCTATTACGATGTAGCTCTGAAGGAAGCGCGCCTGGACCGATTGAGAAAACAGTCCGGCTTTCGATTCGTCAAGGCCGACATCGCAGACGCGGATGCATTGGGCCAAGTGTTCCAGCGGGAAAAAATCCAGAGCGTGATCCATCTTGCCGCCCAGGCGGGTGTGCGTTATTCGCTGGATAACCCGATGGCATACGTGCAAAGCAACCTGGTAGGTTTTGTCAACGTTCTGGAAGGTTGTCGCCATAGCAATGTTGAACACCTTGTCTACGCGAGCAGTTCCAGCATTTATGGCGGCAACCAGAAAATACCTTTTTCAGAGCATGATAATGCCGATCATCCGATAAGCCTGTACGCGGCCACCAAAAAATCGAATGAGTTGATGGCGCACACCTATAGCCATTTGTTCGGTTTGCCGACTACCGGCCTGCGTTTCTTCACGGTATACGGGCCATGGGGCCGCCCCGACATGTCTTATTTCAAGTTCACCAGGGCGATCCTCGAAGGACGGCCCATCGAGGTTTTCAATCACGGCAAGATGCAGCGGGATTTCACGTATGTCGACGATATCGCCGAGAGCGTGGTGCTGGTCCTGGACCGGCCGCCACAGGCGCAACCCGGCTTCGACGCAATCAATCCCGACCCCGCATCCAGCAGCGCGCCCTACCGCATTTACAATATCGGCAATCATCGTCCAATTGACTTGATGACTTACATCAACGTGCTCGAACGGGCACTCGGACGGGAGGCGGAAAAGACGCTGCTTCCTTTGCAGGACGGGGATGTTGTGTGCACTTATGCCGACACGGCTGCCTTGCAGGCCCACATCGAGTATGTTCCGACAACTTCGGTAGAAGATGGCATCCGGCGCTTTGTAGACTGGTATTGCGCTTACTACGGCGTAAAAAGGCCGGCTGGTCTCAAATGAATATTTCCGCGGTGGTCATTGCCAAGGACGAGGAGGCCGCGATAGGGGCATGCCTGGATTCCGTTTCGTGGTGCAAGGAAATCATCCTTGTCGACTCTGGAAGCCAGGACCGGACGCGTGAAATCGCTGCTGCACGCGGTGCCAAAGTACACGAGCACGTATGGGAAGGCTATGGCAGACAGAAAAACTTCGCTGTCCGCCAGGCGACCAATGACTGGGTGCTGTGCATCGACGCCGACGAAACCATCAGCCCCGCGCTGCGCGCGAGTATCGAAAAGACATTGACCGATCCCGCACATCGCGTCTATGAAATGGCGCGTTGTAATCGCTTCATGGGTGTCTGGCTGCGCCATGGTGAGGGCTATCCGGACTGGATTTTGAGATTGTTCGACCGCCGAGTCGCGCGCTGGTCGGATGATCCGGTTCATGAAAAAGTTGAGACGGATGAACAAGTCGGACGTCTGAAGGGCGATCTTCTGCATACTTCGGCCGAGACGCTGCATTCGTATCTGGAAAAGCAGAATACCTACACGAGTCTGCAGGCACAGCTCTTGTATCGTCAGGGAAAACGAGCAAACGCGGCAAAGCTGGTACTGTCGCCGCTGTACCGGTTTCTGAAGTTCTACGTACTGCGGTGCGGATTCATGGATGGCGTGCCAGGTCTGGTCCATGTGTCGATCGGGTGCTTCAACAGCTTCTTGAAAAGCGCCAAGCTGTCAGCTCTTTGGCGAGAAGCCGAACGTCCACCCACGGCGGCTCGTCGTTGAAGAGTTTCCATCCCGTCTCAGTTTAGGCTGGGCGGCTATAATTCGGCCTGGTCCCGCAACGCCTTTTGACTTCCGCCGTCACAAGCGCAACTGAATTCCTGTGAGTTTTTCCGAAGTCTTTCTTCCACCAGACGCGGTCGCGTTGGACCAGATCCAGCGCGTGCTGGTCATCAAATTGCGCAACCTCGGCGATGTTTTGCTGGCATCCCCCGTCGTGTCCGCGTTGAAGGCGCAGTTGCCTCACGTGGAGGTCG
>DATMZQ010000526.1:0-5532 GCA_035573615.1 Burkholderiales bacterium
CTGGATGAAGTTCTCGAACGTGCTGATGCCAAGATGACTGCGCCCCAGCGCGCTGACGATTCCCATCGTAACGGTCTGGCCGACACCGAATGGATTGCCGATCGCAAGCACAACGTCGCCAACGGACAGCCTGTCCGGATTGCCGAATGTGACTGCGGGAAGCCCGGAAAGATTGGCTTTTAGAACGGCCAGGTCTGTCTCCGGGTCCGTCCCGACCACCTTGGCGGGCGTTTTTCGTCCATCGGCCAGTGCGACTTCTATCTCGTCGGCCGCCTCGACGACGTGATGGTTGGTCAAGATGTAGCCTTCGGGGCCGATGATTACGCCGGACCCCAAGCTGGAACTGTGTTGGGTTTCGCCGTCGAGTTGATCGCCAAAGAAACGACGAAAAAGTGGATCGTCCATGAACGGATGGCGCGGGACTTTCACGTCCTTGCTGGTAAAAATATTGACGACCGAGGGCATAGCTTTCCTGGCCGCTCCGCTGAACGACCCGGAATTTACGCGTTCGTGTGGACCTTCCGAGGTTTCTCGTACCGTTACGATACCGTTGCCGTGTCCCGTCCATGGCACGAGATCCGGGCGCAGAGTCACTACGACAAACAGGGCTGCTAGGCTGATCGTGACGGCCTGAGCAAATATGAGCCAAAGCTTGCGCATAAATGAACGGAAGGAAGCGCCAGGTGGCTGCGCCGGGAACGCATTATTCACCAAATGGCTTTGTCATTGAAGTACAGTCCACACAAATGGATATAGCAACGGCGCGCTGCATCACTTGATGCAGAACCGTTTTACTTTTTATATTCCGTTACTTGCAGACAAAATCGTGGTTTGACAATGGACACAGCGTTCAACTACACTACGCGGCTTTTGTTAAGCCGACTTCGGACCCTCCGTCCATGAAAACGTTTTCTGCCAAATCACACGAAGTAAAGCGCGACTGGTTTCTGGTTGACGCCACGGATAAGGTGCTGGGACGTCTTGCGTCCGAGATCGCCAGGCGACTGCGTGGCAAGCACAAAGTCACTTTCACTCCGCACATCGACACAGGCGATTACATCGTAGTCGTTAACGCAGAAAAACTGCGCGTAACCGGCGCCAAGGCGGAACAGAAAGTGTATTACCGGCACTCCACCTATCCAGGCGGAATCTACAGTGCGACCTTTTCAAGATTGCATAACCGTTTCCCGGGGCGTGTGCTGGAAAAGGCAGTGAAGGGCATGCTGCCCAAAGGTCCACTGGGTTACGCGATGCTAAAGAAACTGAAGGTCTATGCGGGGTCGGATCACCCGCACTCGGCACAGCAACCGCAGAACCTCAACGTTTAGGAAATTAAATGGCGATTCAGTATAACTACGGGACCGGCCGCCGCAAAAGTGCGGTGGCCCGTGTCTTCCTCAGACCGGGCAGTGGCAAGATTATTGTCAATGCCAAACCGGTGGACGAATTTTTCTCTCGGGAGACCGGACGCATGGTCGTTCGGCAGCCCCTGGTGCTGACTAATCATCTGGGCACTTTCGATATTTCGATAAATGTGGATGGTGGTGGAGAATCGGGACAAGCGGGCGCTGTGCGGCATGGCATTTCACGGGCGCTGGTTGATTACGATGCGTCGCTTAAGCCGGTTCTGAGCAAGGCGGGCTTGATTACACGGGACGCAAGAGAAGTCGAACGAAAAAAAGTGGGTCTGCACAAGGCGCGACGTCGTAAGCAGTTTTCAAAGCGTTGAGATGCCCTCCGGCCATCGAAAGCCGCCTTCGGGCGGCTTTTTTATTTGCTTCACGCTCTTGGCAGGCGATATCATCAATGAATATGCATAAGTCGTTGGTAAGATGAAAAAAATAGGCATCGTAGGCGGGACAGGCTATACCGGCGTAGAACTGCTTCGGATACTCGCTACACATCCAGAAGTGGAACTAAAGACAATTACCTCGCGCAAAGAGGCGGGGACGGCGGTGGCCGATATGTTTCCAAGCTTGCGCCGGCGAGTCCGTCTTGATTTTTCCGATCCGTCCACAAGTTCGCTGGAAAAATGCGACATCGTGTTTTTTGCCACGCCAAACAGAGTGGCCATGACGCAAGCTCCCGCGCTACTTGAGGCCGGCGTTCGTGTAATCGATCTTTCCGCAGACTTCCGCATCAAGGACATTGGCGAATGGGAAAAGTGGTATGGCGCCAGTCATTCTTCTCCTGAACTCGTATCGAATGCAGTGTACGGTCTGCCGGAAGTAAATCGCCTTCAGATTGTGGACGCACGATTGGTGGCCAATCCTGGCTGTTATGCGACAGCTATTCAACTTGGTTTCCTGCCATTGGTCGAGGCGGGGGTAGTGGACAATGCTCAATTGATTGCCGATGCAAAATCTGGAGTAAGCGGGGCGGGACGCAAGGCGGAGGTTCATCTGCTTTTTTCAGAGGCTTCCGACATCTTCAAGGCGTACGCGGTATCCGGTCACCGGCACCTGGCCGAAATCACTCAGGAGTTGAGCCGCGCGGCCGGACAAAAGCTCGGATTGACGTTCGTACCACACCTGACGCCGGCCATACGCGGTATTCATGCGACGCTGTATGCAAGGCTTACTCGGCAAATTGATGTGCAGGCGCTCTACGAAAAGCGCTACTCGGGCGAATTCTTTATTGACGTTCTGCCACCCAATAGTCATCCGGATACGCGTTCGGTAAGGGGTGCCAATGACTGCAGAATCGCGCTGCATCGCCCCGGTGGCGGGGACGTGGTAGTGATACTCTCGGTTCTGGACAACCTGGTGAAAGGCGCATCCGGGCAAGCCGTACAGAACATGAATATCATGCTAGGACTACCCGAATCCCTCGGCATTGAGCACGTTCCGCTGTTGCCGTGACGTTAATCAGGACACTCAAACGCCGCTTCGGTATCGCCGCTCCACGAGTGGCTATCCACACTCATATACCTTGGTATTGGCGATGGGTTTCGATCATCGCCTTTGCGGCATCCATCGTGAGTATCGGTTGGCTAACCTACGACTTTGGCCGGCAATTCGCGGGATTCGACAATAGCGAGGCGCAGCGCGAGAAAAATAATCTGGAGCAGCAGATTACAAAACTGCAGGGGGAAAATTCTGCTTTGCGGGGTGAAGTCGCTGCATCTGAACGTCAATTAGAGATTGAGTTCGCCACACATAAGAATCTGTCAGGCCAAATCCAGAATTTGTCAGAGGAGAACGCGCTCCTGAAAGAAGATCTGGCTTTCTTCCAAACGCTAATGGCTTCTGGCTCGGAGGCTGGTGGTATCAGCGTTAACCGGTTTCGTGTACAACCCGACGCTTTGCCGGGCGAATACCGTTATCGATTGTTGATTGCTCAATCAAAGCAGCGCGTAAAGGATTTCAAGGGACGACTGCAGTTCATAGTGGATTTTGAACAGGACGGCAAATCAGCAGTCATCAGTTTTCCGACTGAGGACAACAAAACCCAGGCGTATAATCTGGCGTTCAAGTTTTATCAGCGCGTCGAAGGGACTTTGTTGGTTCCTGCTGGCGCTGTCGTCAAAAGGGTACAGGTTCGCGTGCTGGAAACTGGCAATCCAACGCCCGTCTCGACCCAGACCGTCACCCTGTCGTAAGCGGAGACTCAAATGTTTGGAGCCAAACCCACCAAACCGCAGAATCGCATTGATAGTCTGATCGGGGCGGCCACCGTTGTTGAGGGAAATATTTCGTTCAGCGGGGGGCTGCGTGTTGATGGCAGCGTACGGGGAAACATTTCAACGTCCGATGATCAACCCAGCACCTTGGTTTTGAGTGAAAAGGCCCAAATTGAGGGGGAAATACGGGTTTCCCACGCGGTCATCAATGGAACCGTCATTGGGCCTGTACATGGTGCCGAATATGTAGAACTGCAGCCGAAGTCGAATGTCACAGGAGACGTGCATTACCGAACCCTGGAGATTCAATTGGGCGCCGTTGTACAGGGCAGACTGGTTCACCAGGACGACGACAAAGCGCAAAAAATCGTGGCGCTGAAGAGTTCTGGGAGCGAATAACGGTTTATCAGCCTAGAATGGTGCAAGTCAGGTACTTTGGGAGTATCGAATGAATGCAGTTACGGAAATGCCGGCGCCGCTGTTGTTTACCGACAACGCCGCCAAAAAGGTGAAGGAGTTGATCGACGAGGAAGGAAATCCCGGCCTGAAGTTGCGAGTTTTCGTAACTGGTGGAGGTTGCTCGGGATTTCAGTACGGATTTACTTTTGATGAAGACATCAATGAAGACGATGCGTCGATGGAAAAGAATGGTGTGACGCTATTGATCGATGCGATGAGTTATCAATATCTGGTGGGTGCGGAGATCGACTACCAGGAAAGTATTGAGGGATCGCAATTCGTGATAAAGAATCCCAATGCAAGTTCTACTTGTGGATGCGGCTCCTCGTTTTCCGCCTGAGCGCTTGAATTTTTCCTTGCACTGATTCTCAACCCGGATAGATCGCACCGAGTATCCGAGGGCCAGTCGCTCCAGTTACTGACGGAAGATTGGCAGGCTGCAAGCGCAGTGCCTGGCGAGCCAGCCAGGCAAACGCGCAAGCCTCCACCCAATCTGGTCCGATCCCGAGTTGCGCGGTTGTCGCAACTAACGCGTTCGGCATCGCTGCCGTGAGTCGCGACATCAATGCCTTGTTCGAAGCGCCTCCACCGCACACATAAATTTCTTTAGCGCCGTTGCACCACGCCGTGATCGCTCTGGCGATACTAACAACCGTCAATTCAAGAAGCGTTGCTTGAACGTCCTGCGGGTTCTCGTTTCCGGACAATTGCCCATCGAGCCAGGACAGGTTGAAGAGTTCGCGTCCGGTGCTCTTTGGTGGCTCCCGGTGGAAAAAACCATCTGCAAGAAGCCTTCGGGCCAGAGCGTCGATACACTTGCCTCCTTCAGCCCACGCGCCGTCCCGGTCGAAGGCCAAGCCCAAATGGCGTTCTATCCAGGCATCCAATAGCATATTGCCGGGTCCCGTATCGAACCCTCGCACTGGTCCATTGGAAAGATCGGTCACATTTGCTATACCTCCAATATTCAGGATGACTCGATGTGTCGACGGGTTAGCAAACACGGCGTCATGGAATGCCGGAACCAGTGGTGCCCCCTGACCGCCAGCGGCAATGTCTCGGCTACGGAAATCGCAAACAACAATCTTTCCGGTCAGTTCCGCAAGTAACGCTCCATTACCAAGCTGGATGGTGTACCTGGCATCTGGCCGGTGGCGGATGGTCTGACCATGACAGCCTATGGCTTGAACGTCGAGGGTTCTTTGGTGCGATTTGGCGAGCAAGGTATGAACAGCTTGCGCATAGATGCGCGCGAGCTCATTCCCGAGCAATGCGGCCTCATGTAGTTCGTCAGTTTGTGTCTGATGAAGAAGAATCAGCCGTCTGCGCAATGAAGCGTCAAAGGACGTGAAGGACTCGGTGACAATACAGCGGCGGGTAACTGCGGCGGAAAAATCAACGAGGACGGCATCCACGCCATCCAGACTCGTTCCCGACATCAAGCCAATGTA
>DATMZQ010000527.1:0-2799 GCA_035573615.1 Burkholderiales bacterium
CCGCACTATGTCGCTTCTTCATGGCGAATCCTTTCCGGCCCAACTGGCCGGCTGGATTCTCTCATATTCCCTGGATCAGTTTTCGGGAAGGGGGTCAACTAAGGCTGGCGATGTCTTGCATCCTTAAGTCGTCGCAGACGACGTCCGCCAGTTTGTCCCAAGTTGGGTTGGCGGGATCGTACGAGGCCAGCAGGCACGCATATCGAAGCCGTGGCTCTGCCAAGACGTTTTCGGCTGCTAGTTTCTTCCACAGCGTGCCTGACACTTCGGAAGCAAATGGCGTAAGAACATCTCGCACGGGCGCCACAGCATCTGCCGGAAGAATCTCCAATGTGTCCACAAGAATGTCGCTTCCCACGAGCCGTTGCTTCACGAGGGCCATGGACACGTGAAGCCGCTCTCGCGGGGTCGATTCGTGATTCTTTGCGACTTGCTGGAGCAATGGGTCTACACGGTCACGGTATTCATCAAGCTGAGGCAGCAAGGCCGGCACCTGGTTCGTGGGCACCTCCATCAGTCGGCGTACCAGCCCGTCGGCGATCGCTGCATGCCGCAGATTCGTTTCGCGACGCAACAAGAGCCAGCTGCCGCTTGAAATGGCTGCAACCGTGGTCGTCAGCGCGATGACCACGGTTGCCAACGCTGCCAGAACCGGATTCCGACACGACCATCGCCAGAGCTTTTCTGCTCGGTTGATCGGCCGAGCATGAATGGGTTTGCCTGCCGAATAGCGACGCAGCTCGTCAGCCAGCTCTTCGGACGTCTGATAGCGACCTGCTGGATCTTTTTCCAGGCACTTGAGTGTGATGGTTTCCAAGTCGCGTGGAATTCTCGCGTTTAGCTTTCGCGGGCTGGGTGGCTCATCGCGCAGGATTTGCACGATCAGCATTCGCGATTGACCGCGGAACGGCAATGCGTCGGTCAGAAGCTCAAACAGGATTACGCCAAGAGAATAGATGTCGCTGCGGGCGTCTGCTTGATGTGCCTTGCCCTCGGCTTGCTCGGGAGACATGTAGGCGGGGGTGCCCATGATCTGCCCGCTGACGGTCATGGTGACTTCGCCGGCCTCATGCTTGGCCAGACCAAAGTCTGCAACGTGAGGCTGACCATCCCGATCCATCAGGATGTTGGCAGGCTTGAGATCGCGATGAATCACTCCGTGATCGTGAGCATGTTGGACTGCCTCGGCAATCCTGATCAACAATTCCACTGCCTCCATGAGACTGAGCTGTTGGTCGGTAAGCCATTGTTTTAAGTTGACGCCTTCGATGAAGTCGCTGACGATGTAGACAGAGCCGTTGTCGTGCCCCACCTCGTGAACCGCTACCACGTTGGGATGCCGCAGTTGAGCCGCTGCACGAGCATCGCGAAGAAAGAACTCGACTTCGGACGGCTCAAGCTGCCCGCGGCGAGGCAGCTTTACTGCCACCGTGCGGCCTAAGTGCGTGTCCCGCGCCTTCCAGACAACTCCAAACGCGCCCACTCCAATCTGCTCCAGCAGATGAAAGTGCGCCACGGAACGCACCGGCGCATTCGTCGATGTCGAAGCATGCCCTTGGCCATGCGTTACGGTTTCGCCACTGATCAGATTGAACTGGCCGCCGCACGACGGACAGGTTACTCCGTCCAGAGAATGGTCGTGGGCCACGTCGATCTTGTCATGGCAATGCAGGCATCGCAGATGCATGACAGACGAAGCCTCGGCCTGACGTTACTAGGAGCGGTCCGACGCCCAACATTATGGGTATTGAGCAATATTGCTTCAACTTTCTGTCGGATGCGAGCACCTTCTTGGCGAATTCTAATGTCGGCGGGCCTGATGGACGACGCGCCGACTTTCGCGTGCGGTGCTGTTTCCGTGCGTTCGCAACGACTCCCTGGCTTGGCCGTATCGCGCCGGAGCAATCCTTGTGCTGGCGAGGCTGGATCGCTGAACAACAGCAGTCAAGGGGCATCGCTGCCGGACCGTTTGAAATGCCAAGACCGACGCGAGTAGTCCGTTCTGGCCCTATTTCATATCCAATGCCCGCGGTTACACCGCCTCCAGAATCTCGGCAATCTCGGCTGTCCAAGAGACCACCGACTGGGCAAAAAGTTCAATGGGTGTCCTGTCGCCCCGACGGATATCCGTCATTTCTTCAATACACCGTCGGTGATTGGGGCCTGGCGGAGGCAGAGATCAACACGGCCCTGCGCGTGCGATTCACCCGCAATTCTGGTCGACATTTCCAGGGTGGTCCAGTTTCCGGCGTGGTATTCTGAGATGCGTGAATGACGTCACTCAAATCCTAACCGCCATTGAGCGGGGCGATCCGCAGGCGTCCGAGCAACTCCTGCCACTCGTCTATTCTGAATTGCGCAAACTGGCCGCACAGCGACTGGCCCAGGAAAAGCCTGGCCAGACACTTCAGGCGACGGCTTTGGTCCACGACGCGTATGTCCGGCTGGTGGACGCCGACCAACTCGCGCACTGGAACAGCCGGGGTCACTTCTTTGCCGCGGCTGCGGAGGCCATGCGACGAATTCTCGTCGAACAGGCTCGGCGTAAACGGCGCATCAAGCACGGCGGTGGCCGACGGCGCGTCGATCTCGATTCAGCCATCTCCATGACCGAGCCGCCGTCACAGGATCTGCTGGCCCTCGATGATGCTCTGTCGAAACTCGCTGCAATCGACTCCGCGAAGTCGGATTTAGTGAAACTACGCTTTTTTGCGGGACTGACGATGCCTGAGGCTGCAGCAGCCCTCGGAATCTCGCTTGCTACGGCTGAGCGCCACTGGACCTTCGCCCGCTCGTGGC
>DATMZQ010000528.1:0-13013 GCA_035573615.1 Burkholderiales bacterium
CCGATAGCCTTTTGGTAGTTTTTGCTTTCCAGTTCATCCTTGGCGGCACTGTAAATGCGATCCGGACCCCAATCCTTGGTTTCATCAAAATTGGTGGCGCACCCGAAGAGCAGCAACAGCAAAACAATCGCTAAACTATCTTTCATGTCCGAACCCGTAAAAAGTTTGCCGGATTATATAGAAAACTTCCCTTGTGACTCGCTTCGTCGCGTCACTGTTCCCGGCGATTGTGCCGGCATGCGGCTTGACCAAGCGCTGGCCCGGGTGATGCCCGAATACTCTCGCAACCGACTCCAGGAATGGATGCGAGCCGGATACGTTACGCTGGATGGGGGTTCTGCCTCGGCAAAAACCAAGGTATGGGGAGGTGAGATCGTGTTGATTGCGCCACAGACAGCGGCTTCGACCGCGGAGCACGCGGCCGAGGCGATCCCACTGGCGGTTATGTTTGAGGACGACGTCATGCTCGTCATCGACAAGCCGGCCGGTCTGGTCGTTCACCCGGGCAGCGGCAATTGGAGCGGCACCCTGCTGAACGGCCTTCTGCGCCATGCTCCAGCGCTTGCGGCGGTACCAAGAGCCGGTATCGTACATCGCCTTGATAAAGAAACGAGTGGGTTAATGGTCATCGCAAAAACTATCCGCGCCCAAGTGGACCTGGTGCGCCAGCTGCAAGCGCGTTCGGTGAAGCGGGAATACATCGCCGTTGTGCATGGCGCGGTGGTACGAGATGGCGTTGTCGATGCACCGATCGGCCGCCATCCCATTCATCGGACCCGCATGGCAGTAGTAGCGCGCGGCAAGGAGGCTAAAACTCATTATTTTCCAATCGTGCATGGAACACATTGGTCGGAATTACGCTGTCGCCTGGAAAGTGGACGCACCCACCAGATCCGCGTCCACATGAATTCCATTGGCCACCCACTGATAGGTGATCCGGTATACGGAGCCAAGCCGCAACTAGTCAAGGCGTTGCCGGTTGGCGCCCGGACTTTTCCGCGACAGGCGTTGCATGCAGCACGGCTTGAGCTGATCCATCCGGGCAGCGGCAAAAAACTAGGGTGGGATTCCGCACTACCTGCGGATATTGCCACACTGATCTCGCAGCTGAAAAATGCTGAAGCAGCCTAAGGACTGGATTATTCCAGATTGGCCAGCGCCTGCGCGCGTGCGGGCAATCATTACTACTCGAGATGGCGGATGCAGCATCGGGTCTTACGCCAGCCTGAATTTGGGACTGCAGGTCGGGGATGATGAAGCCAGCGTGCTAACGAACCGTCGCATCGTGAAACAGTTCTTGCCCGCGGAGCCTAAATGGCTGAATCAGGTTCACGGCACGCGCGTTATGCCCGCTGAATCGATCGCGATTCCGGTGGAGGCAGATGCTTCCTTTGCATCGCGTCCGGGCTGCGTCTGTGTGGTGTTGATTGCCGATTGTCTGCCTATACTGATTTGTGAGCGTACCGGAGCGATCGTTGCAGTGGCCCACGCGGGCTGGCGAGGACTTGTTTCTGGCATCATCGAAAGCACGGTACGCGCGCTGCAAACGCAGCCACAGGACCTGATTGCCTACCTGGGTCCGGCTATTGGACCGTCAGTATTCGAAGTCGGCAGTGATGTGCGCGATTGCTTTGTTGCAGCAGACTCGGCCGCACAGTATGCGTTTCAACGCAACAACGCCGGCAAGTGGTGCGCCGATCTGTTTGCACTGGCCAGACAGCGGCTGGTGCAGCTTGGCGTCACAGACGTGTACGGTGGCGGACTGTGCACATACGCGGATTCAGCGCGTTTCTTTTCTCATCGGCGCGAAAAGCCGACCGGAAGAATGGCCGCGCTGATCTGGATCGATGATCAATCGCCTGCTTAATCAGCTGCGCGGTATGTGATTCCATTAGGGTTTAGTATTGGCGTCCTTCCATTGCCTTTATTGCGCTGGTGCGGCACTTCGTGACTGGCATAGCATGATTACGAGCTTGATCCACGGTAACCGGCCATCAGAGGTTTGCATTTTTTATAGCTTGCACGCGCTTGTGCCCATCGCCCGATGACTTCTCCAGCCGCGTCTCCGGACCAGGTATTGCAGGACATCACCAGCGCCAATGCCGCCCTGCTAGAAACATTTCTGCGCGATCTGCCATCTGCCGGGAACACTGATTTGACCGCGTTATTGCGTGTATTTACGCAAGCAGATGACGCCCAGCTTGAGAAGCTGCGTACTCTACAAATGACGCTTTATCGCGGCCACTTCACGCTATGGCATCAATTCGCTGTTCCAGTCAACGACCTTGCATTTTCTGCGCCGACGAGCGACGACCGTTCTGAAGCGCCCGAATGGCGGTTGGCGTTTTTCCAATATTTGCAGCGCGCGTATCAGCTCAATGCGCAGTTCCTCACCGAAGTGGGCGAGTTGGCGCAACTCGAGCCACACGCCAAGCGGCGACTGCAATTCCAATTGCGCCAGCTTACGGATGCTATGTCCCCTAAGAATTCCGCAGCGACCAACCCCGAGGTCATCAAGCTGGCCGCGCAAACCGGTGGAGGAAGCCTGGTGCAAGGTCTGAAGCTGCTGATGGCAGATATCGCCCGTGGCCGCATGTCCATGACTGATGAGCAGGCTTTCGAGGTCGGTCGTAACCTTGCAATAACGCCCGGCGCAGTGGTCTATGAGAACGAGGTTATGCAGCTGATCCAATATGCTCCTGCAACGCGCGATACTTATGAATACCCGTTGCTGATCGTGCCGCCGTTTATCAATAAATATTACATTCTTGATTTGCAGCCGGAAAATTCCTTCGTTCGTTTCTGCGTCGAACAAGGTTTTACGACATTCATCGTGTCGTGGCGAAATGTTACCCCGCAACTGGGGCAGTTGTCCTGGAGCGACTACATTGAAAAAGGTGTGCTGTCCCCGGCCGATGTGGTGAAACGCATCAGCGGCGCGACCAGAATAAACACCCTTGGGTTCTGTGTAGGCGGCACTTTACTGGCGTGTGCGCTGGCAGTTATGGCTGCGAGGAAGGAAAACCACGCCATTTCGCTGACCCTGCTGGCGACCATGCTGGATTTCTCCGACACCGGTGATATTAGCGTCTATATCGACCAGGAATACGTTGAACGAAGCGAGCATGAATTCCGCACTTCGGGGTGCATGCCTGGCAGCAAGCTCGCGAGCGCTTTTGCGACACTGCGCGCAAACGACCTGATATGGCATTTCGTCGTGAACAGTTATCTCAAGGGTAATTTGCCGCGCGCGTTTGACTTGCTTTACTGGAATGCCGATGGAAGCAACCTGCCGGGTCGGCTGTACACCTACTACTTGCGCAATATGTACCTCGAGAACAATCTGAGAATCCCCGGTAAACTCGATGCGTGCGGTGTACCTTTGGATCTCGGCGCAATTGACATACCTGCCTATATCCTGGCGACCAAAGAAGACCATATCGTCCCGTGGAGGTCGGCTTATGCAAGCGTCGGATTGCTTGGCGGCACGTCTGAATTTGTGCTCGGTGCAAGTGGTCATGTTGCGGGAATCGTGAATCCGCCCGTAAAGAACCAGCGGCACTATTGGCTGAATTCGTCCCTTGACGCCGAACCGGACGCATGGCTTGCCAATGCGACCCAGAACGCCGGAAGCTGGTGGAACCACTGGGCAACGTGGATAAGCTCCCGCTCCGGGGCACTCAAACCAGCCTCCGCGCAGCTGGGTTCCGTTCAATTCCCGGAACTGGAACCTGCGCCGGGGCGGTATGTAAAAGAAAAATCGGTTTAGCAGTATCGACGGAAACAAAAAGAACATATCGAGGAGGAAGCATATGGCAAAGAGAATCGTTCTGGTAACCGGAGGGATGGGAGGTCTTGGGGAATCCATCTGCACGAAAATGGCCGACCAGGGCTACGCGGTCGTGACGACATATTCGCCGGGAAACAAGACCGCGGACGACTGGCTCGCCGGAATGAAGCAACGCGGTTACGACTTTCGAGCTTATCCGACGGATGTGGCGGACTTTGACTCGTGTGTGGCGTGTGTGAAACAGGTGCAAGAAAAAGTCGGCCCGGTAGACGTGCTCGTCAACAATGCCGGCATCACGCGCGATATGACATTCAAGAAAATGACCAAGTCGGACTGGGACGTGGTTATAAGCACCAATCTGGACAGCGTCTTTAATATGACCAAGCAAGTACTCGACGGAATGGTCGAGCGCAATTGGGGGCGTGTCATCAACGTGTCTTCGGTAAACGCCCAAAAAGGTGCATTTGGACAAACCAATTATTCGGCTGCCAAGGCCGGGATGCATGGATTCACAAAAGCTCTCGCATACGAAGTCGCCCGCAAGGGCGTTACCGTTAACACCATCTCTCCCGGCTATATCGGCACAAAGATGGTGACGGCGATTCCGCAAGAGATTCTGGACTCGAAGATCCTGCCGCAGATTCCACTTAACCGGCTTGGCCAGCCGGAAGAAGTCGCTGGGCTCATCATTTATCTGGCATCAGATGAGGCAGCTTTCGTCACAGGTGCCAATATTTCCATTAACGGTGGACAGCACATGTCCTGATGAAAGAAATGCGTGGCCAGGCCGCCGTGACAACTGATATATGAAATTTTGATTGCCCTTTTAAGTCATCGGCTGACGTTTTGCGCACCAATTTGAGGCAAAAAAACCCCGGTGGGTTACCACCGGGGTTCAACCTTTACCAAAGGAGGACCTTTAGATAAAGGGGGAGGAGCCTTCAATCCGTTACTTGGCCGTGTTTTTCACAGCCTCCGCTGTCGCCGCGGCTGCCGCGCGTACATTGGCATCCGCGTATCCGGCTGTCTGTCTGACAGCCTTCGAAATTCCTTCAATCACCGACTTCGCATTCGCCATGGCTGCTTTTGCAGCGACGGCCGTTGCTTCCTGCTGGGGTCCCGTAGAAACTTTCAGCACTTCGTCCAGCAATTCCACAATCTCCGTATTAGTGTTAAGCAATGTCTGTTCCAGCAAGTTACCCAAACTTCCGGAAGTCTGACCGAAGATTTCGTACACGTTCCTGGAATAGCCGGATAGTTTCTCGGCACCGGCGCGCCATTGCTCGCTGGTCCATGCTGATAACCCGGCTGCATCTCGTATTGCGGACAACCCTTGAGCGCTTGCGGGAGCATCCTGCAACAGCGACTTGGTGGCCTCGACATTGAGCTTCAACAGCATCTCCCAAGTGCCGAACGCGATCATAAATGTCTGCACCGCAGACTGAAGTTGTATCTTGTTCAATGCCGCATAATTTGGGGTAGTTGGATTTACCATGTAACCTCCTAGAGCGAATGTAGTATTGGACACATCATCGAACATACAGACGTTTCAATTGATGCACCGCACCAAGTTATTTTAGGATGTCGACTCTTTCCTGTCAATTTTTTCTGCGGCAATGCATAAAGTTTAGTAAAACCTAATTTTCATGGGGTTATAATGCCCGTCTCGCGCGCTGCCACAGAACATGCTGCGGTCTAATGGGCCGCTTTTTCCGGACTGCACAAATGACTGAAGAAATTCGTCTGATAAAAAAGTATCCGAATCGCCGTTTATACGATACGGCAACCAGCAGCTACATCACGCTTGCTGACGTAAAGCAACTTGTGCTTGACCAAGTTATATTCAGAGTCGTCGACGCGAAGAGTGAAGAAGACCTCACCCGCGCCATTCTTCTGCAGATCATTCTCGAGGAGGAAAGCGCCGGAGCGCCGATGTTCTCATCGGATATGCTTTCTCAGATCATTCGCTTCTATGGCAACGCCATGCAAGGGATGATGGGCAGCTATCTGGACAAAAACATCCAGACGTTCGTTGAAATTCAGCGCAGGCTCCAGGAACAAAGCATCCCCAAATTCGGGGACAACCCGATGCTGAATGCGGAAGCATGGAGTCAGTTCGTAAAGATGCAGGGGCCAACGATACAGGGCTTGATGTCGAGTTATCTTGAACAGAGCGCGACGGCCTTTCTGGATATGCAGCAACAGTTACAAAAGCAGGCTCGCTCGATCTTCGGCAACTTTCCCTTCGGAACGAATCCGGCCGGCACCGCGGAAAACAAGTCAGATAATTCCGCGTCCGATCCAGACTCATTCAAACAGAACAAGAAAACCGCGTCCTGAACAGGACAAAGGATTTTGGCGCGGCACCGAGTTGAGAGCTCGGTGCCGTTTTTCATCATTTGATTTATGGCTATCACCAGATCAAGTTCCATTCTGAAATCCGCACAACCGAAAGTCGGTTTTGTTTCGCTTGGATGCCCTAAAGCGACGGTGGACTCGGAACGAATACTTACCCAACTACGCGCAGAGGGGTACGCGATTTCAGGCAGCTATCGGGATGCGGATTTGGTAGTTGTCAATACCTGTGGCTTCATCGATGCGGCGGTCGAAGAATCGCTTGATGCCATCGGCGAGGCACTCGCTGAAAATGGAAAAGTCATCGTCACCGGCTGTCTGGGAGCCAAGGGCGACGTTGTAATGCAGACGCATCCCAGAGTTCTCGCCGTGACTGGACCGCACGCGACAGATCAGGTAATGCGTGCCGTGCATGATCATCTGCCCAAGCCGCACGATCCTTTTTCTGACCTGGTGCCACCTCAGGGAATCAAGCTCACACCAGGACACTTTGCTTACTTGAAGATCGCCGAGGGCTGCAATCATCGCTGTACGTTTTGCATTATTCCTTCGCTGCGCGGCGATTTGGTGAGCCGCCCAATTGGCGCGGTCATGCAGGAAGCGGAGCACCTGGTGAACGCAGGCGTCAAGGAACTTCTGGTGATTTCCCAGGACACCAGCGCTTATGGCGTCGACATGAAATACCGCACCGGGTTCTGGGGCGGCAGACCGTTGAAGACCCGCATAACAGAACTGGCGCAGGCGTTGGGCGAACTGGGCGTGTGGATACGATTACACTACGTCTATCCTTATCCGCACGTCGACGAAATGCTGCCGCTCATGGCGCAAGGCAAAATACTGCCTTATCTGGACGTACCATTTCAGCATGCCAGCCCGCGCATCCTCAAACTGATGAAACGTCCCGCAAATGCCGAAAATAACCTCGAGCGAATTCGAGCATGGCGCAACGTCTGTCCTGATTTGACTATTCGCAGTACCTTCATTGTCGGATTTCCAGGCGAAACAGAAGCTGAATTCCATACATTGCTGGAGTTCCTTAAGGAGGCGGAACTGGATCGCGTTGGCTGCTTTGCATATTCCCCGGTGCAGGGCGCATCCGCGAACGCCTTGCCGGGAGCACTACCCGTTGAAGTGCGCGAAGAACGTCGCGCCCGCTTCATGGAGGTGCAGGCAAAGATCAGTACGCGGCGCTTGAAGCGTAAAGTTGGCCAGACACTGACTGTCTTGATTGATGAAACCGCCAACGGTCGCGCCGTCGGGCGCTCAACCGCGGACGCGCCTGAAATAGACGGCAGCGTACATATCCGCAAACCAGGCCACGGCAAGCCCGGCGATTTTGTGAAGGCACACATTTACCGGGCAGACGCCCATGATCTCTACGGGGATGTTGTGGCCTGATTTGCGTCGACGCGTTTCGGATTCGATATTGTCGGCCGCGCGCAGCAAATAAGGTCAGGCAGCTGCGTCCGAAACTTCTCCGTAAAAACTCAGCACGTCGGCCACATCACGGGTACGGCGCATCGGTGGCAGACTGCGCCAGATACGCTTGCCATAGTGTTTGGAAATGAGGCGCGGATCGCAAATCATCAGCACGCCGCGATCATTCTCGTCACGTATCAGGCGACCGGCACCCTGCTTCAGCGTAATGACTGCCTGTGGAACCTGATATTCCATGAAGGCATTGCGTCCTTCAGCGTTCAGCGTTTCGATGCGCGCCGCCAGCACTGGATCGTCTGGCGGTGAGAACGGCAGTCGATCAATGATGACTAGCGACAGGGCCTCGCCGCGAACGTCGACGCCTTCCCAGAAAGACTGGCTGCCCAACAGCACGCCATTGCCGAGCTTTCGAAAGCGTTCCAGCAGTTCCGTGCGCGATCCTTCTCCCTGCATGAGCAAAGGATAGTTCATGCCAATTTTTTTCATGCCCACTGCAATCAGCTCCCTGGCTTCCCGCATAGCCCGCAAGCTCGTGAACAAGAAAAAAGTGCGGCCCCCGGCTGCCTCGATGACCGGCAGCGCCGCCTCCACCGCTTTGCGCGTAAAATCCTCGTGATTTGGTTCCGGGAGACCTTCCGGCACGTATAACAACGCTTGATGCTCGTAGTCGAACGGGCTCTCCCAGAACCCGTTTGCGGCGCCTGTCAGTCCCATTTCTCTTTGGTAATGGGAGAAATTGCCCTGCACCGACAGTGTCGCAGACGTAAAAATCCACGCCCTGGGATGACCGCTGATCTGACGATGAAAGATTTCGGCGATAGAAAGCGGCGTGGCATGCAAGCGTACGGAGCCCCCGAATATTTCTATCCACCGCACATAACCTCTGTCTTCTTCCTCACCCCAGCGGGTCAGTCCCTCGAGCAGGTCCATTGCACGCGTCCAGCAATTGCGCAAGCCCTCTGACCGATCCGCTTGCAATTCCAGAATCGACGTCAGGCCGTTCAATCTTGTAATCGCGTCCTCAAGTGTGCGCGTAAACCGCGGGTTGCTTTGGACAGCCGAGTAGGGTTGCCGGCCGGTATCTTCGGTGAACTGCAAACGCAGGTCACGCGCCGCTTTTTCCAGCGCCCCTGCCGCGTCAGGCAACGCGGCATGGTCTTTCGCGGACGTCGCAGCTTCTATCCGCGTGTCGCGCGCCAGTTCAACGAGCTGGCTGGTCGATACGGTCTCGCCGAAAAACAGGCTTGCGGTCTCTGGCAGCTGATGTGCTTCATCAAAAATCACTGTATTGCATGCCGGCAGAAGTTCGGCAACACCTTCGTCTCGCAATACGACGTCGGCAAAGAATAGATGATGGTTCACCACGATAACGTCTGCTTCCATCGCCTGTTTGCGAGCCTCCATCACGAAACAATCCTTGTAATGGGGGCAATCTCCGCCAAGGCAGTTCTCACGCGTTGACGTTACCTGTGGCCAAATCGTAGCGTCTTCCGGTACTTCACCCAATCCGCTGCGGTCGCCGGTCTTGCTGGTTTTGGCATAAGACTCTATGCGTGCCAGATAGACGATGTCGTCGCGATTCACAAACCGGCCGTCGTTTTTTGCCCGCTCCAAATAATAGCGGCACACATAATTTGCGCGTCCTTTCAGCAATGCAACGGTGACCGGAGCCTTCATGGCGCTGCGGATGGTCGGGATGTCGCGGTTGAACAATTGATCCTGGAGCGTCTTGGTGCCCGTCGAAATAATGACCTTGCCGCCTCGCGTAAGCGCGGGCGCCAGATAAGCGAAAGTCTTCCCCGTGCCCGTTCCGGCTTCCGCAATGAATACCGAACAGTTGTCGATCGCGCGTTCGACCGCAAGCGCCATTTCCAGTTGCTGCGGACGCAACCGGTATGCGGGAATAATGCCCGATAGCGGGCCGGTATCGGAGAAGAAATGCGTCAGATCAGATTTCACCATGTCATGATTCTAGCGTGAGCCGATACTTCAATGTTCATGCTGGCGCGTGCTGCCGAAAGCTGCATTTGCGCGGCTTTGCCTTTCTAGAAGTAGAATCTTGAAACTACTCCGCTTCCGGGCACGCCAGATTTTCGTGATGCGGATATCAATGGAGGCTACTTATGCGGGCCCGTACTCTGGTGTTGCTGATTGTTCTGATCCTGATCGGCGCATTCGCGATCGTGAACTGGAAGGCGATCATCGCTCCAACCGCCCTTTCATTTATTGTCACCGACGTGCAGGCCCCGCTCGGGTTGATCCTGCTGAGCATTGCCGGATTGCTCACGGTTCTGTTCTTGCTCTATGTAACGTACCTACAGACAGCCGTGCTGCTTGATACCCGACGTCATACGAGGGAACTACAGGCTCAGCGCGAGCTGGCGGATCAGGCCGAGGCATCGCGCTTTACGGAACTTCGCCTTTTTTTAGAAACAGAGCTGCACAAGCTGGCGAATCAGTCGGCTGAAGCACAGGCCAAAGTGACCGACCGCCTTGAACAGGTTCAGCGTGACCTGTCCGCCGCCATGTCGCAGACCGAGACTTCCCTCTCGGCCTATATTGGAGAACTGGAGGACCGCATGGAACGGACCGATGAAAGTCGGAAGTCCGGTCGTTCCATTTGATTCCAGTGCACCGTGTGCCGTTGAGCGGCCCGACGCTCGGGACAGGCTTGAGGAGATCGTGTGCAGAACAATGAAACGCGGATAGGGCACTCGCCATGCTTCGCATTGGGATCATCTCGGATACGCATGGCCTGCTCCGGCCGCAAGCCAGATCTTTTTTGTTGGGAAGCGACCACATCATTCATGCCGGCGATATTTGCGATCCCGCGATCCTCGAAGAACTAAATGTCTTGGCGCCGCTGACCGCGGTGCGCGGCAACAATGATAAAGGCGCATGGGCACACAACCTACCCGAAGTGGCAGTCGTCAAACTTGACCAAGTCGCCATCTGCGTCATCCATGATCTCAATGAACTGGATCTGGATCCAGGGACGGCGGGAATCAGGGTGGTCGTATCCGGCCATTCTCATAAGCCGTCAGCCGAGGAACGCGATGGCGTTCTTTACTTCAATCCCGGCAGTGCCGGGCCGCGACGCTTCAAATTGCCCATCTCAGTGGGCGAACTGA
The DNA here is from genome assembly GCA_035573615.1 of Burkholderiales bacterium. GTDB lineage: Bacteria > Pseudomonadota > Gammaproteobacteria > Burkholderiales > JACQAP01 > JACQAP01. Next base: position 10,714 of record DATMZQ010000528.1, read on the forward strand.
TCGTCGCGGGGAACACGGTCTCTGAACGGACAGTCGATCTTATGCGCCTCGGTTGAGTCGCACGACGATCGCTCAGTTTCTTGAAATGACCACCTCCAGGTATTCGCTAGGCACGACCATCGTCCCGTCTTTCGCCCGATTGAACTGGTCGATCAACGCTAGAAGATCCCGCTGAAGCGCCGTTTGTGCTGCCGGTTCGAGCGCGCCGAATGTCTTGTGCACTGGCCCATAGAAATTCCGGAACACGTCCATCCAGTGCGCCGGCGATCGATAGCGAAATACGAATTGGCGTTGGGATGACTCGATTGCCTTTGCGTGTTCGCCGAACAGCTCGGCGAGCCGGGCTTGGGTGCCCCAAAGCGCTGGCGATTTGGCGCCGGCTGGTGGCTGCACGTGCTTGCCGATTGTCTTGAACAGCTGCCCGATGAAGCCCTCGGGCGTCCAGTTTGCCAGGCCAATCTTGCCGCCGTGCTTGCACACGCGTACCAGTTCCGCGGCTGCCCTGCCCTGATCGGGTGTGAACATTACGCCAAAGGTCGATAGGACAACGTCGAAAGAGCCGTCGGCAAACGATAGTGCCTCCGCGTCAGCTTCGCGGAACTCAATGTCGAGACGCTCAGCAGCAGCCCGTTCACGGGCGCGATCCAGCAGCGCAGCGACGTAATCGGTGGCGACCACATTGCCCCAGCGACGCGCAGCGGCGAGTGAAGCGTTGCCATTGCCCGCGGCCACGTCTAGCACCTTTTGTCCCGCACGCAGGTCGACCGCTTCGCACAAGGTCTCGCCGACGATCTGCAGAGTGGTACCGATGAGGGCATAATCGCCCGATGCCCACGCGGCCTGCTGGCGAGTCTTGAGTGCCTTGAAGTCTGGGACGGTGGATGGGCGATTTTGATCGATGACAGCAGCAGCTTTATCCATGAAAGCTCTCCTTTCGGTTCGTTGGTCCTGTGATGTTTGGGATGCCTGCCCGGGGGGCCGCGATATTGAGACCCGGCTCCGACCAGTGCGGAACACAGTCTGTGGCGTTACGATAACAACAAGACGTGGGAGCCGACGTGGTAGCCGGCGTGGAAAATGCCATGGAAATTGATGGTCCCGACCATGCTGGCCGAGAACGCTCGTTGACTGTGCGACTGTTCGGGCCTGTCACGGTCCTGCGGAACGGAATCGCCGTGCAGCTTCCGGCATCGCGCAAGGTGCGCGCCCTTTTCGCCTACCTCACCCTCGCTCCGTCTCCGGTGCGCAGGACTCAGCTTTGCGATCTATTGTGGGATATCCCGGACGATCCTCGCGGAGAACTCCGGTGGTCGCTCAGCAAACTTAGAGGAGTAATCGATGAACCCGGCAAACAGCGTGTCTACTCGAATGCAGATGCGATCGGACTGAACCTTGCCGATTGCTTCGTCGACGCACTGGAAATTGCCGGCGCGGCAGAACAGGGGATCGGAACACTTTCGTCCGGGCGGCAGCGAATGCTGTCCAGGCTGGTCTGCGGAGATTTTCTGGAGGGCATCGAGATCGACCGCAACCCGCTTTTCAACGGCTGGCTTATCGCGCAGCGACGGCGATTCAGGGGTTGCCATGTCGCGCTGCTGGAACAGCTTGCCCGGAACGCCGGCGATGAAGCCGCTTTTGAGTATCTGGAGCAGTGGCTGCAACTTGCACCATTTGATCCGCATGCCCACCAATTATTGTTGACGGCGCTTGCGCGGCATGGCCGGATTGAAGAAGGCGAGACACATCTGAAAGCGACTGTCCGCCAGTTCGAGGAAGAAGGTCTGGATGGTTCGGCAATCCGCGCCGCCTGGCGTTCAGCCAGAGCGCAAGCCACTTCACTTCACGCCACATTCGAGACCGTTCCAGCTGGCTCAGAAATTCACGAGCGTCAAATGCCCGTCGCAGCATCGCGGCGCGCGTCGATCGCAGTCATGCCCTTCGCCGACCAGTCTGCGGATACGACAGTTCGCGGCGGCGCGGCGGACGCTCTGGCGCACGATGTGATTACACGGCTTGCGCAGTTACGAAGTTTGTTTGTCATTGCCCAAGGCACGGTATTCGCGCTGCATGACAGGCGCATCGGCGCCGAAGAGGCCGGACGCATGCTTAACGTTGACTATGTTGTCAGTGGATCTGTGCGGCGCCGTGGCAAACAGCTCACGGTGAGCGTCGAGCTGGCGCAGACGCGATCCGCCCGGATCGTATGGGCGCAGCTGTTCAACTACGAACCCACCGACGCCTTTGTTGTGCTCGACGAGATCGGCAACCGAATCGTTGCATCCATCGCCAGCGAAATCGAA
>DATMZQ010000529.1:0-4276 GCA_035573615.1 Burkholderiales bacterium
ATTGCCGAAGCGGTGAAGGTCTCACTGATTCGCGACAGCCTGTTTTTCGAATGGCTGGAAGGCAACGCAGACGCATTGCGCGAATGCGCGCCGCCAGCCATGGCCCGCATGATCCGCCGTTGTGCCGAGTTGCACATGCGGCAGATTGCCCATGGGGGCGATCCGTTTGAGACGGGCAGTGCACGGCCGCTGGACTATGGCCACTGGTCGGCGCACAAACTCGAAAGCCTGACTGCGCATGAACTGCGGCATGGCGAAGCAGTTGCAATCGGCCTGGCACTGGATGCACGTTATTCCGTGCAGATCGGCATGCTGGCTGCGCACGGCGAGGAGCGCGTGTACGGCCTGCTCAAGAGACTGGGTTTTTATCTGTGGCATCCGGCCATGGATACACGTGACGAACACGGACGCCCGGTAATCCTGCGCGGCATCGAGGAATTTCGCGAGCATCTTGGCGGCGAATTGACCATCACCCTTCTGCGTGAAATCGGGCGGGGCGAAGAAGTGCATGCCATGGACAGCAACGAAATCCTGCATGCGATGGCATGGCTGCGCCGGAAAGAAACCGGTCAGTGAGAATTGGCGCGAACGGCGCTCACCTGACGTACTGCAGCAACATCCACCCCGGCGAATCCTGGGCGGAAGTGCGGGCCAATATCGAACGTTACTTTCCAGCAGTGCGCGATCGCGTGGCGCCGGGCGAAATGTTCGGCATTGGTTTGCGACTGTCCGCACGCGCAGCGCGCGAGTTGAACAGCGGTAATGCATTGCCGGAATTTCGCGAATTCCTGACGCGCAACCGGCTCTATGTGTTCACCATCAACGGTTTCCCATACGGGACTTTCCATGGCGCGCGCGTCAAGGAAGAGGTCTATCTTCCCGACTGGCGCGACGACGAACGATTGCGCTATACCGATGAGCTGGCGGAACTACTGCTACGGCTGCTGCCGGATGGTGTCGAGGGCAGCATCAGCACCGTGCCCGGGGCATTCAAGCCCGCGATGCGCCCCGTCGGCGACGTGGAAAAAATCGCCGACAACATGCTGCGGCACGTGGCCACGCTGGTGGACATCGAGCGCCGCAGCGGCCGCCATATTGCGCTGGCGATCGAGCCGGAGCCGCATTGTTTCCTTGAGACGATTGCCGAGAGTGTGCAGTTTTTCCGCCAGCATCTGTTCAGTGACGGCGCGGCGCGACGGCTGGCTGAACTGGCGCGGATGGATGCGCAGACTGCGGACGCGGCGCTGCATGCGCATGTCGGCTTGTGCCTTGATCTGTGCCATGCGGCAGTCGAATTCGAAGACCCGGCCGGTTGTATCCGCACGTTGCAGGAGGCCGGCATCCGTGTGAGCAAGCTGCAGATCAGTGCCGGGCTGCGGCTACCGCAATTGACTGCCGATGCGGTCAAGGCGCTGAGGCAGTTCGATGATCCGGTGTACCTGCATCAGGTTGTGGAAACAGGTCCGCACGGCGTGCGCCGCTACGCAGACCTTCCCGAAGCGCTGGCTACAACGACCGGCACAGCGGATGGACGCGAATGGCGGGTTCACTGCCATGTGCCTATCTTCATGGATGACCTGGGCGCGTTTGCTTCCACCCGCTCCTTCATTCGGGACGTGCTGGAGATCCACCGGCTGCATCCGGTGTCCGGACATCTGGAAGTGGAGACCTATACCTGGAATGTGCTGCCGCAACGGCTGCGCGCCGGTGGCATGGAACAGGCCATTGCGCGTGAACTGAACTGGGTAAAAGAGGCGCTGGCGTGAATTTCGGCGTCGCGCTGAAGTTGGGGCGCGTGTCAAATCTGCCGACGGTCTGGTCCAACGTTCTCACCGGCATGGCGTTGGCGGGTACCGCAATGGTGGATTACCGACTTCTGCTTCTCGTTGTCTCGCTGTCGTTGTTCTACGTCGGCGGCATGTTCCTCAACGACGCGTTCGATCACGGCTTCGATGCAAAGGCGCGGCCGGAACGGCCTATTCCTTCAGGGCAGGTGAGCGCCGTCCAGGTGCATGCATTCGGCTTCGGCATGATGGCTGTGGCGCTTGCGCTGCTGGGCTGGATCGGGTACGGCGATGAGCCGTTTACCCAGTGGCGTCCCGTCCTGGCGGGATTTGCTCTTGCGTCGGCGATCGTGTTCTACAACTGGCATCACAAGAACAATCCGCTGAGCCCGCTGGTCATGGGCGTGTGCCGGATGCTGGTCTATCTGACCGCGGCGTTGGCTGTCACCGAGGTCGTCCCGTCGCAAGTGATCGTGGCCGCACTGGTCCTGCTCAGCTACCTGATTGGATTGACGTACGCTGCCAAGAAGGAACATCTCGGTCGTCTGGAAAACGTCTGGCCGCTGGGCTTCCTCGCCGTGCCGGTAGCGTATGGAATTTATCTCGCGCCGGTGCAGCCGCTGGTCGTATTGCCGCTCGTCTCGCTCGCCGCGTGGGCGTCCTACGCGCTGTGGCTTTTGCGCAGGCGCAAGCCAGGCGACGTACCGCGTGCCGTGGTTAGCCTGATCGCGGGCATTTCGCTGCTCGACGCGATGTTGCTCGCCGGAACCGGGCATGTGCTCTTTGCGTGGCTGGCGGTCGGGTCATTCGTCATTACTCTCTTGCTCCAACGGTGGATCACCGGCACTTGAGCGTCCAGGGCTGTGTTTCGCAATCCAGTTCGCGATTTGTTGGCTCAGCGGGTGTAGGCTTCCGGGATTGCCGGTGTGAAAAAAAAGAGCAGTTGCAAGCGGGAGACTCCCTGGATGAAGAACCGATATTTAGCGGCCGTATTGGCCGGGCTGTGTGGGTTCCCCGCGGCGTCTGGATTGGCCGAAGCAGATACAGTTCGTGGCAACGAACTGTTCCAGCAGTACTGCCAGGGTTGCCACGGGCCGGACGGCCGTGGCGGGCGCAAGGATGGTTTCATGCCGCGTCCGCAGAATCTGACCAAGAAGGGCTACATCGACCAGCTACCCGACGAATATTTATTTACCGTGATAACGAAAGGAGGAGAGGGCGTAAACAAGAGCGGCTACATGCCGTCGTTCGGAACGATATTTTCCGAAGCCGACATAGGTAATCTGATCGCATTCATTCGAAGTCTGGCGCGATACTAAAAAAACGACTATTCAGGAGGAGAGCCAAGATGAGAAAACCACTAGCAAGCGTGATTTTGTTAACGGGATATCTGTTCTGCATTTCCGCTATGGCCGGCGATCTGACGCAATGGATCAAGCAGACGCCGGTGCCACCCAATCCATCCAAGGTCGTCGTGCCGCCCGGATACAAGGTCGGCATCCTCGTCGCCGGACTCAGTACTCCCTCGTCTGCCACGGTGGACGGGCAGGGGAACATATGGGTGGCAATCTCTGGCAACCTGTTCGGCGGCCCTGATGCCGATCTCATGCCAAAGCCGCACGTAGAGGTTTACAGCCCAAGCGGAAAGCTGATCAAGAAAATCGGCGAAGGCCTGTTCAAGACAGTCATGAACGAAATCGCGTATTGCCCCGAGAACGGCGTTACGTATATTCCGGAATACGGTGAGCGCATCTGGGAAATGAAAGGACTCGACGGCGAGCCCAAAGTCATTATCAAGGATCTACACAACGGCGACCATCGCAACGCGGGCATTACCTGCCGCGGCGGCTATCTGTATTTCGCACTCGGTCAGCCCAGCAACGAGGGCTTTGCGGATCCGGACAATCTCGGTTGGACCGATATTCCGAACGACCCGTTCTGGCTGGCGCACCCCGACGGCATCGGCAACACCCCGCATGACGCACCCTGCCGCGACATTGTCCATACGGGGCTCAACGTAAAGACGTCCGACGGACGCATGACGGGCGCCTACATGCCGGCCGGTGTCGCCGCGAAACCGGGCCAGATCGTCAAGGCGACCGTACCTTGCCACGGTTCCATCATGCGTGTGAAGTTTGCGGACAAGAACGCCGAAGGTATCTATCCGCACGACAAGATGGAAGTCTATGCGATGGGGTTTCGCAATCAGTCCGGTGTGGAATTCGGTCCCAAGGGAAGCCGTTTCGAAAGCGCGCTCGCCGTATCCGACAACGGCATGAATGACCTGGGCAATCGCCGTATCGCAAACGGGGCGGAAAAGATCTGGCTGGTCACGGAAAAGGGCCAGGATGCAGGATTTCCCGATAAGGAAGGCATGAACTTCGTCACCAACAAGCGCTTCGGCTGGAAGGCCTACACCGGCTCGGAGGTCGATCGCCCGCACCCGCAGCTTTATATCGGCGACAAACCTTTCGTACCCAAGAACTCGCCTT
>DATMZQ010000530.1:0-13795 GCA_035573615.1 Burkholderiales bacterium
AAGGTTGCGCAGTGGGTGCGCTTGCCGGCTCATTGCTTTGCGCATGCGCTCGTAAGCGAATATCGGCCGGGAACGCCTTTGGGCTGGCATCGCGATGTACCAAACTTCGAACTGATCGTCGGAGTATCACTCCGCGGCGCATGCCGCATGCGCCTCAGGCCATATCGTCCGGGTGAGCGCAACCGCAGGGAGGACGTCATTGTTTTGGAGTTGCAACCGCGATCCGCTTACCAGATCCGCGATACCGCGCGCTGGTCATGGCAGCACAGCATTGTCGCCACCGCACAACAGCGCTATTCGATCACATTTCGCACTGCACGCCGGCAATTGAAGAAATAACGAGCCGTTCGGGCTACTTCGTGTGGTTCAGCTTCTCGAGATCGCCGTTCTCGCTGTACAGCAAGGCATCGGCCGGCGTATTGACCTGTGTCCAGTACATCACATCGAGACGCGCAGTGTCTGTACTGGCGTGATCAACCGCATGGTCGCCATTGGCCAATTCCACCCGCCACTTTCTGGTTTCCCCCGGGAAGATGATTAACAGGGGCCGCATATAACCTCTATCGCTGCTTTATCGGATTGACCATATTCGTAGACTTTTCTACTGGATACATGTTCCCGATACGGCGCGCTTTGCGTTTTCGGAAACCGCGCCATCATTAGTAATTCTTTCAGATGGAACGTGACGCTGAAACCATTTTTAAGAACGCTGGGTCGAAGCTTACGGGTACAGGTTCTTTTGTTCGAAGCAGGTTTCTGCAGGCGCTTCGGCTTCCCCTGTGCCCTGGATCAAAAAGCACGGCAACGGGCCGCGCGGTGGCAAGAGGAGCCGCGTGGTCAAAAAGGAGTTCAATCGTGTTAGGCACCCGTATTCCTGGATTTGGCATCGGGCCGCAGCGTTTTCGCCAGTTCATTCCGACCCATCGCGGCGGGATAAAAAAGCTATTGCAAAAAATACAGGGCAGCGGGGTCGACGCGCAGCCGTTTCTGCCAGGAAGAGGTTTTTGATACTGGCTAAAGTAAGGAGACATCATGACCAAGATACTGCGATTTCTCGATTCTTCCGGCGACCGGGAGATCATGTTTGATGACAGCGAAGCAATGGCGGAAGCTCGTGCCGAGGCCCAGCGTCTGTTCGAGTCGAGCCTTGCGGCCGGAGCGGTCGCGTTCGGCGTAAATCGGACGGGCGGACAGCCTGATCGCAAAGTTGGCGATTTCTCTTCGCTGGAAGACGAGACGGTCGTTGTTCCCCGCATCGTCGGAGGCTGAAGGAAAAGCGGCTGTTGCAGGCCGGTAACGCAGGTCGGACGCTCGCCCTGCCCGCGCGGCGGGGCGAGTCTTCGGAATTCTCGCGAGGTAATGGAAATTCGCTTCAATCGAATTTTGACGGCGTTACCGCATTTGCGCCGCAGCGTCAGGCGCCTGTTCTTCGATGAGGAGGACGCCATGGAGATAAGGGTACTGTTTATGGATGCCCCAGGATCGCATTCGGCCGCGGAAGCGCGTGCCACACAGTTGCTGATTCGGGTTCTCGACCCGATGCAACGTCAGGAATATCTGCGTTACGGCTGCTTTACCGTCGAGGCGCCGGGCTGGGGTCGTTTTCAGATCCTGTCGAGAAGCGTATTCAACGTACTGAGCATGGAGACCGGGCTGGCGTATTGCGCCGCTCCGAATATCCCGGTGCCGATTCCCGACCTCATGCTCTCGCAGAAGCTGTTGCTGGAGCACGACCCGGGGCGTTTTTTTCAGGTCGCGAATCAGCGGCGGCAGGATTACAGCAGGTCCAACGTCAGCTTGTAGCGGGTAGCAGGGAAGATCGCTGGCAATCAACCCACTGTCAGGCCTTTGCCGAGCGCACCGCAATCACAAAGCTGATAAAGCCGAGAAACGCAACCAACCCCAAGCCGGCTTCCGCCCAGCCGGCGGGCAGGCCACGGGCAATCAAAGCGGCAAACATCACCGGCGCGATGGCCTTTGCAATAAACGCAGGCCGGGCCAGCCGGCCCAGCAATGAACCCAACCGCTGCTGACCGAACAACTCTGCAGGCGCTGTGCCGCGCACGATGGTCATGATGCCATTGCTCGCGCCAAACAGAATCGCAAAAGCGACCGCCCAACCGAAGCTATGGCCCGCAAATGCCAGGACCAGGATCGCGACGGCAAACATCCCGAAGGCGATCATGCCGACCCGTGTTGCGCGCGCGTGGCGAGCGAAGTTGAATTCGACGATGCGGGCGGCAACCTGCATGGGACCGATGATCGACCCGACCAGTACGGCGTCCCGCGAAGATATGCCGCGCGCTTTCAGCATTTCGATCAGATGGGCAAATATCACCGCCATGACAAACATCGCAATCGAGAACGCAGTGGCCAGCCAGAAATAGCTTGTCGATTGCCGATCGCGTTCGGTGCTGGGGGACGAAACGATGTTTTTTGGGTGAACCGGCGTCTTCGCATTTGGCACCACAAACCAGTGAAGCGGTACGCAAACCAGCAAATGCAGCAACGCGAACACCGCAAATGCTCCCCGCCAGCCTATGCCGGCTTCCAGGACAGTCGTCAATGGCCAGAATGAAGTACTCGCGAAACCGGCAATGAGGGTCAAGGCCGTCACGCTGCGCCGGTAGTGTTCCCGTGACAATTGATGCAGGGTCGCGAACGCCGGTTCATAGAGCGTAGCGGCCATGGCCACGCCACCCAGCAGCCAACCCGACAAGAAAACGACAGGATCTTTGGCCAGCGACAGCGTGAGAAAAGCTGCGGCGCCCAACAGGGAACCGGCTGTTAGAACAGTTCGGCCGCCGCGTTCATCGACCAGTTTGCCTACCGTCGGCGAGGCTGCTCCCGAGATGAGCATGCCGATCGTGAACGCTCCAAACAGCATTGTCTGCGAAATGCCAAGAGTGGCCTGAATCGGTGAAGACAGTACCGCAATGCTGTAATACAGGGTGCCCCAGGAAATGATCTGTGCGATCCCGAGCGCGGGGATGACGCGCCAAAACTGCACTTTTGCCTCGGCCATGTGATGGCCGTTTGTGGGGATCATCCAGCCGGTTCGTTCATTGCTGCGGGACCGGGCGTTGCGTCGACGCAGGGCGCCGGACCAATGCGTGCCCTACCTAGCCGGCCTTCTTCCAGCCGGATAGCTGACGCGCGACTTCTACCGGTATGGGTGCCGTAACTGCCTCTTGCGGCGGAACGTAGTTGGTGGCCGGTTCGCTTACCGGGAACCGCTCTTCGACGCTTTGCTCGTGGTCTTTAAGCAACGCTTGCAATTCCTCGATGCTCTGATCGATCGTTGTAGATTTCGCGACTGCCGGAGTCGCAGCGCCCGGCGCTCCAACATCGTGGCCGCAGTACCGGCAGACGAGCGCCTCAGCCCTGATCGATTCTGCGCAATACAGGCATTTTTTGCTGGAACCGACTTCGATGGCTTGTGAGTTTTCGCCGGGCTCGATCAGCCGTGGCTCGTTCATGAAATCCAGTGGAGCGGGCTGCGGTTCGACATCCCGGCCGCGCACGTCGCGGTTGACTGCCCAGATAATGGCACCGAGCCAGCCAAGCACAGTCCATCCAAGCGCCAGATTGATCAGTCCAATTGCGGGAATGAAACGATGCCTGCGGCCGGCGGCAATGAACAGCGGAATGAAATAAGCGATCAGTAAGAGCGGGGCTAGTACGATGAGCCATTGCTCCATGCCGGGAAAATATTTGCTCACGGCTTCAGTCATGGACTTAAGGAAGCTTGAAGACGTTGGAGCGTCGCGCCTGGACGCCGGAGCATTTGCGAACTGGAAAACTGTCTTTCAGTGCTCGAATTGCCAATGACATTTACCGCCCTTCCCGAGGGCCAAAGTGCATTTGTATTCCGAATAGTGCCGAAGTGCAAGCATTGGTGCGCAAAATACGCCGCCACGGAACATGTATCGGGCCCGGCCGGGCAGGCGGTTCGCGCAGTCATTTGCTATTCTTGATCGACTGCAACCCGACCCAACACAACGCTCATGGCATCCAACAGTTCCGCTCTCCAGAGTCAAAACATTGTGCCGTGGCAGCCGAGCCAGCGTTACCCCGATCCCGCGATCCAGATTCTCGATCAGAGTTTTGCGAGGTACCGGTTAAATTCGGCTTCGGTAGAACGCATCGCGCACGGCTTCCGTTGGTGCGAGGGTCCGGTGTGGTTCGGTGACGGGCGCTATCTCTTGTGGAGCGACATCCCGAACAACCGCATGCTGAAGTGGGAGGAGGAGACCGGTATCGTCAGCATATTTCGCAAACCCTCCGGATTCGCAAATGGCAATACGCGTGACCGGCAAGGCCGGTTAATCACCTGCGAACATGGTGGCCGGCGCGTCTCGCGCACCGAATACGACGGCACAATCACCCCGATCGCGGACCGCTTCGAAAGCAAACCGCTCAATTCGCCGAACGACGTGGTTGTGAAATCGGATGGATCCATCTGGTTTACCGATCCGCCGTTCGGGCTGCTGGGCAATTACGAAGGCCACACTGCCAAACAGCAGTTGCCCATGAACGTCTATCGCGTCGACGGTACCAGCGGAGAGATCACCGTCGTCGAAGGCGAAGTGAACCGCCCCAATGGGTTGTGCTTTTCGCCGGACGAATCCATTTTGTATCTGGTGGAATCGGGCAGCACGCCGCGCAACATCTACGCCTATGACCTCACGGATGACGGCAAGCGGCTCACGCGCAAACGCAAGTTCCTGGACGCGGGAGCCGGTACACCGGACGGCATGCGCTGTGACGTGGACGGCAACATCTGGTTTGGTTGGGGAATGGGCGACGCAGAACTCGATGGTGTGATGATTCACAACGCCGATGGACGATTGATCGGACGAATCACGTTGCCAGAACGCTGCGCGAATTTGTGCTTTGGCGGTTCCGCCCGCAACCGGCTGTTCATGGCAGCCTCGAAAAGCGTCTTTGCGCTATACGTCAATACGCAGGGAGTGGCCGGCGGCTGATCGGGGAGCCCGAACCTATGGCCGTACCGCGTGATCGGCCAGCAGTTTGTTGAGTGTCGAGACATCGACCGGTTTTGTGATATGCGCGTTGAAGCCGGCGTTCGCGCTGCGCACCTTGTCTTCTTCCTGTCCCCAACCGCTGAGCGCAATCAAGAACGTATCCTTGCCGCTGGCATGTCCCCTGATCCTGCGGGCCGCGTCATAACCGTTCAGCTTTGGCATACCGATGTCCATCAACACCACATCGGGCTGGAGGTCAGCCACGGCTTTCACAGCTTCCAGGCCATCGCAGGCAGTGTGCACTTCATTTCCGGTTAACTGGAGCAGCATGGCCAGTGTCGATGCAGCGTCCTCATTGTCATCGACTACGAGAATGCGCCGCCTGACGGAGGGCTCCGTCGGCTCACTGCCGCGTTGGACCGGCTTATTTTCAGAATTCGGCACGGGCCAGATTCCTGTTGTGTTGCCGAGCCTTCAATACGCGTACAGGTCGGAACTGCGTGTGCGTTGCATGCCTGGGCGGGTCCGACGTTGCCAGTTCGTCCTCGCTCCCATCCGCCTGTCGCGCTCGGATTATTGGTGAGGTAGAAGCGTCGTCGATTTGCGCGACGTAACCCGCATGAGGACCAACGCGAGCAATATGCCGCCAGCTATTTTGAGTAGCGTAGAGTTGTCCAAGATCATTCTCTCCATGAGTAGGTAAGGCTGCACTCGGCGCCTGGTCGCAAACTCTGCGGCGTTGCCGTCAGTTTCGAGAAAAGGAACTCCAGCGCATCCTGGCGAACACCTTCGGTGAGTCGTTATTTTAGGTGAAAGCGCTGGTGAGGTGGAAACACCAACTACGGCGGTCGACACCGATGCTCAATCCAAGTTCCCGAATCGGAAATAATTACAGGGTCGTCAGATGCACTGATCGTCTGCTACTTCCTGGCGTCCAGCAGATGATTGCGTGTCGCGAAGTAGGTGATGAGCGCGGAGGTGAAGGCGCAGGCTGCCAGAAAGTAAACGCCCATCTCGAAACTTTTCGTGCTGTCCTTGATCCAGCCAACCACGAACGGTCCCACATAACCGCCGAGATTACCGATCGAGTTAATGAGCGCAATTCCGCCGGCCGCGGCTGCGCCGGTAAGGAACAACGAAGGCATCGGCCAAAACGATGGGCGTGATCCGTACAGACCAATCGCAGCGACCGACATGGTGACCAGCGCCCATGCGGAACCGGTGAAGAAAGCCGTTCCTGCGAGGCCAATCGCGGCGAGCGTCGATGCGCAAATCAGATGCCAGCGGCGTTCGCTGTGCCGGTCTGAGGAATGACCCCAGAAGATCAGCCCGACGACGCCAACCACATAAGGGATCGCGGTGAGCAGACCGGTGATGAAATTGGAATGACCCAAGCCCTTCACGATCTGCGGCAGGAAGAAAGTAATGCCATAGCCGGCAACCACGCTGGTGAAGTAAATCATCGAAAGGGCGAGCACGCGGCGGTCCGTCAGCGCACGGAGCAGCGTCAGGCTGCCGGCGGACTCAATATTCGCCCGTTCCAGCTTGAGTTCTGTTTCAAGCCATTCTTTCTCGTCGGGCTTCAGCCATTTCGCCACGGCTGGCCGGTCTGTCATTTGCACCCACACGACCAGTGCAAGCAAAACCGCGGGAATGGCTTCGACGATGTACACCCATTGCCAACCTTTGAGTCCGAGCAGGCCGTCCATCCCGAGCACGGCACCGGAAACCACCGACGCCAACGCATTGCCGAGGGGGACGGCAATGAACAACGTGGAAATAACGCGCCCGCGATACCGTGCTGGAAACCAGTAAGTGAAGTACAGGATCATGCCCGGGAAGAACCCGGCTTCGGCTACCCCGAGCAGGAAACGCAAGAAGATAAAGCTGGCGGAGCCGGTGGCGACGGCTGTCAAACCGGAAACGATGCCCCAGGTGAACATGATGCGGGCGATCCACCGCCGAGCGCCTACTTTTTCCAGCACGATATTGCTTGGGACTTCGAACAACGCATAACCGAGAAAGAAAATACCGGCGCCCCATCCATAAGCATAAGCGCTCAAGCCGAGATCCTTGTTCATGGTAAGTGCGGCAAAGGCGACGTTGGTGCGGTCGATGTAAGCCACCAGGTAGCTCACTACTACCAGGGGCAACAAGCGCCATGACACTTTGACAATGGTTCTGCGCCGGAACTCTGGCGTGAAGCGTTCGTCCATGCTTTCTCCCGGATGTTCTTATTGGTGGCAGCGCTGCACGGCTGGTCGCGGCAGGTTGTGCCGGCCGATTATGCTGGACAGAACGGTTTAAGCAAAAACTAATTGCGCACACCAAGGCGCCGGGGCCGCGGGCGTTCATGGCTACCACATCTGCATGGCGCAGCCTTTCTGGCGCAAAAAGTTTATGCTTATGCAAAGTCGTGCGCATGGGCGCCAATTCAGCCCAATTCTTACAAATCATTTCAGGAGCACATCATGGGCACTCTCAACGTAAATGATAGACAGGTCAACGTGAATGTCGAAAATGAAATGCCGCTGCTCTGGGTGTTGCGTGATGAGCTGGGGATGACGGGAACCAAGTATGGCTGCGGCATCGCGATGTGTGGCGCCTGCACGGTTCACATCGATGGCAAACCCGTGCGCTCCTGCGTCATGCCGATTTCAGCTGTCACCGGTAAAGTCACGACCATAGAGGGGCTGTCGAGAGACGGGGCACACCCGTTGCAGAAAGCATGGGTCAAACTGCAGGTACCGCAATGCGGTTACTGCCAGAGCGGCATGATCATGGCGGCGGCAGCCTTGCTCAAGGAGAACAAGCATCCCTCGGATGCGCAGATCGATGCCGCGATGACCAATCTGTGCCGCTGCGGAACGTATGTGCGTGTGCGCGAGGCCATCCACCTCGTCGCACAGTCCGCGTAAAGGAGCCCATGATGAAAGCACAAACATTCAATGCCGGACGCCGCGATTTTCTGGTCAAGAGCGCTGCTGTTTCCGGAGGCCTTACGCTGGGCATCCATTTGTCGGGCAACGTACTGGCCGCAGACGCGCCGGCAATCACCGAAGTCACCCACTGGATCGTTATCCAGCCCAATGACGTAGTCTTAATCCGAATTGCCCGCTCGGAACTCGGGCAAGGCTCCTTCACTGGCCTGGCGCAGCTAGTCGCCGAGGAACTCGAGTGCGACTGGAGCAAGGTGCGTTCGGAGTACGCCGACGTTAACGACCATGTCAGGCGCAATCGCATTTTCGGATCCATGTCCACGGGCGGCAGCCGTTCCATTCGCGAGTCGCAGGAATATCTGCGCAAGGCCGGGGCCAGCGCGCGCGAAATGCTGGTCGCGGCGGCGGCGCAGGAATGGGGCGTGCCGGCGGCAGAATGCAAGGCCGCGCGCAGCGTGATCTCGCATCCGTCCGGCAAGAGCACGACGTTCGGCAAGGTGGCCGCCGCCGCTTCAAAACTGGAAGTGCCAAAGGAGCCGAAACTCAAGGACCCCAAGGACTGGAAACTAATCGGTACGTCGCCGCCGCGGTTTGATATCGCGGACAAGACCACGGGCAAGCAGATCTATGCAGCCGACGTGCGCTTGCCCGGCCTGCTGCACGCATCCATCGTTCAGTGCCCGGTATTCGGCGGCAAGCTGAAAAGCTATGACGAGTCGGCGATCCGGGATGTAATTGGCGTCAAGCGCGTGGTAACCGGAGACGACTGGGTCGCCGTGGTCGCCAACAACTGGTGGCGCGCCAACCAGGCGCTCAAAGAACTGCCGGTGGAATGGGATGTCGGGGAAAGCGGCAAGGTCAGCAGCGATTCCATCATGCAATTCCTGCGCACTGGACTGGATGCTACGGACGTGCCGGTCGCGCGCAAGGACGGAGATGCGCAAGCGGCGCTCGGTAATGCCGTCAAGGTCATCGAGGCCGAATACCACGCACCTTATCTGAACCATGCGACCATGGAGCCGCAGACCGCCACTGCAATAGTGACGGATGACAAAGTCGAAGTCTGGGTCGGCACGCAGAACGGTGAATCGACCATTGCCGCAGCCTCGGAAGCCGCAGGCATTCCGCTCGAGAATGTCATTGTGCACAAGATGCATGCGGGCGGCGGTTTTGGGCGGCGCGGTCCGCATCAGGAGTACACCAAGCAGGCCATATGGATTGCGCAGAAAATGCCCGGCACGCCGGTGCGTCTGCAATGGTCGCGCGAGGAAGACATGAAACAAGGCCGCTATCGGCCGGTCGCACTGGTGAAGCTGCGCGCCGGACTGGACAAGGACGGCAACTGGAGCGCCTGGCATGTACGTCAGGCGGATCAATCGATTTTCATTACCGTGCGTCCGGCGGATATCAAGAATGGCATCGATCCGGTCAACGTGCGATCGTTTCAGGACAATCCCTATGCAGTGCCAAATTTCATCGACGAGTACGCGATGCGCAACACACACGTGCCGCCGGGTTTCTGGCGCGCCGTGGCGCATACCCATAATCCTTTCTTTCGTGAATGCTTCATCGACGAAGTGGTGCATGCGGCCGGCAAGGACCCGGTCGAGTTTCGCCGTCCGCTGCTGCAAGGCAAGAAGGACCTGGGTGTGCTCGAGGCGGTAGTCAAGGCTGCCTCCTGGGACAAGCCGCCAGCCAAGGGCATTTATCGCGGTATTGCGGTGGTCGATTCCTATGGCAGTTTCTCTGCCGCTGTTGTGGAAATCGCAGTGACCAATGCTTCAGTGATCGAGGTAAAACGTGTAGTCGTTGCGCTCGATAGCGGTTACGTGGTGCATCCTGATGCAGTGCTCGCGCAGGTGCAAAGCGGCGTAATCTGGGGCCTCAGTTCGGCAATGCATGAGGAAATCACTATCAATGAAGGCCGCGTCGTGCAAAGTAATTTCTCCGATTACCGCGTGCTAACCCTGGCTGAAACGCCCAAGATCGAATGCGTGCTGGTGCCCACCGGTGGGTTCTGGGGCGGCGTGGGCGAACCGCCAATCGGCGCAGTGATTCCCGCGCTCGGGAATGCCATCTTCGCAGCGACCGGAAAACGCGTGCGTTCGCTGCCGTTCAAAAACCATGGCTTCAGTTATAAGACATGAGCGTGAATGCGTGAATGTCGTGAATACGTGAATGTCGTCAGGTATATGAAGCTTTTGGTTTTTGCGACAGACGATATTCACGATAGTCACGATCGTCACGGCATTTTCGCCAGCCGCAGGCGGGCGTTGCGGGCACTGGCCGCCGGCGCTTGCCTGTTGACGATCAAACCAGTGATGGCAACGCCCGATGAACTGGCCGACACGCTGCGGCAAACATTTGGCGACCGGGCCATCAATCGCGGCAAGGTAAAGCTTGAGATGCCGAGGCTGGCGGAAAACGGCAGCGTGGTACCCATCACCGTCAGCGTCGACAGTGCGATGACGCCGCAAGACTACGTCAAGAGCATTCATGTCTTCGCGTCGGAAAACCACTTGCCGCGCGTCCTCGAAGTGCAGCTCGGTCCCCACAATGGCAAAGGCGTGTTCTCATCGCGGGTCCGGGTGGCGCGGTCGCAGCCGATTACTGCGGTGGCACTCATGAGCGACGATACGGTATGGGCGGCGGCAGTGAATGTCGAAGTAGTGACTTCGGAGTGCGGACTGTGAGCCGGATGGGGACCGCGCGCGTGCGCATGCCGGAGAGCGCGAAGCGCGGCGAAGTATTCGAGATCCGGACCATGGTGCAGCATCCGATGGAGTCCGGCTTCCGGCTGGATAACCGAGGCAAGGAAATTCCCCGGCACATCGTGGAGTCCTTCGTGTGCAACTACAACGGCAAAGAGATTTTCCGTGCCACGCTGCACCCGGCGGTTTCCACCAATCCGTTCTTCACTTTTTATGTGGTGGCGGCCGAGAGCGGCGAACTTTCGTTTACCTGGCAGGATGATCAGGGAGGTGTCGCCACGGCGACGCAGCGGCTGACTGTTAGTTAAGGAGGGGCGAACAGCAAGATAAACAGGCGGGTACAACGCCCGCAAGAAGGTCGTTTTCTGGGCTTGTCTGAATCAGGACCTGACCCTCGGCTCGTTACTTTTCGACCTCGCTTTCCACCTTTTCTGCGCCGCTGTTTTCCACATACTTGCGTGAAGTTCGTGGATCGAGACCGGTGCGTTTGGCGACTTCCGAGTAAGTGCCAAAGCGCCGATACAAGAGCGCGCTGTATCTCGCAAGAAGTTCAGCAGCGGTCATGTCGCCCGACCGCAGTCTCTCCAGAAGCGTCTCCTCTTGTCCCAGCAGCGGCAACGGGTCCGCGGTGTAAGCGCCTGTCAGCAGAATGCGCCGGACTGCCTGTTCAAGTTCCCGGACATTGCCAGGCCACGCATAGCCTTCAGGCAGATTTTTGGTCAGCGCACCCAGCACGGTAACGACTATGTCCGATTCCTCCGAGCCTGTGATGCGTGCAACTAGGAGCTGCACCAGATGCTTCAGTTCGGCAGGAGACTCGGCGATGCGCTGCCGCAGCGTGGGCACATGGATGACATCAGAACATAGGCGATAGAAGAAATCGTCGCGGAAACGGCCCTCCCGTCGCAATTTCCCCAACGACTGGTTGGTTGCCGCGATGGCACGTCCCGCGAAGCGTTTTTTCTCATGCCCGCCGAGCGGGGTGAAGGTGCGCTCCTGCAGCACTTGCAACAGTTTGATCTGCACCGGGATCGAGACCTCGCCAATCTCGTCCAGGAACAGCGCACCGTGCGCGCTGCACCGGGCAAACACGCCATCGTGATGATCGATGGCTCCCGTGAACGCGCCTTTGCGGTGGCCGAACAATTCCGACTCGATCAGCGCTTCAGGAAACTGCGACAAATTGATCGAGATAAACGTCTCCGTGAAATTTGCCGCAAATCGTCGCTGCTCGGGAAGATAGGGAATGAATCCTGATCGGCCGATCGCCGCAGCGGCGGCGCCTTTGCCGGTGCCCGTTTCGCCGAGAAGCAGCGTGGAAAAGTCCTCCATGCGGTTCCATAGCGTAGCCTCATACCCGCGCATGTCATAGGTGAATATGTTGTTCCACAGGGCCTCGCGCAGCCGCTGCATGGATGGGCATTCGCCAGCCAGTCCGCGATGGATGAAATAGAACGCGCGCCGTAACTGAAAGTAGAA
Organism: Burkholderiales bacterium; assembly: GCA_035573615.1. Classification (GTDB taxonomy): domain Bacteria; phylum Pseudomonadota; class Gammaproteobacteria; order Burkholderiales; family JACQAP01; genus JACQAP01. Next base: position 12,118 of record DATMZQ010000530.1, read on the forward strand.
GGCGAAATAGCGCACAGCCCTTTCTTCCTCCAGACCACCCCCGACGAGTTGCGCAATCGCATCGCCTGCAAACGGTACCGCGAGCGAAGCGCCGCCCTGCATCGCCTGTCGCTCGATCAAGTTGTCCAGCTGTGGAACGTATCGGTGGTAGCAAACGTAGAGGACAGCCGGCTCCAGGAGCTTGCGATCGTCCGCGCTCAATTCGTTCACAGCCGGCATGCCTTCGCGCAACCACGGCCCAAGTCGAGGACCGACGACACGTGCCAGCGCTTCGCGGTCGTTCGTCAGATCGCCGGCTTTTGCGCCCGGTGCCAGGCGGACGATCAATTCGTCGCGCTGCGCACTGAACGGATTGCCGAAAACTACGTTGCCCAACGCAGAAAAGAAGTCACGGTCCGATGAATTTAGTTTTGATTTTGGCATGCAATAAATGTAGGTCATCCATACATAAAATGCCAGAGGAATATAACAGTATTACTGGCCATTTATCATAAATGCTCCTTAAAACAATCGATTGAGTAATAGGCATGCTCAATGCAATGCACAGCATGCCGGCGATGCAAATGACATTTCAGTGCCGGACAGGCAGCCAAACCTTACGGAGACCAGAAATGAAAACGATTACGAAGCAAAGCGTGACTGCATTGTTGTCCATAGCGATGTTTGCAGGATGTGCGACCCCCAACGGGACTGATGGACAGGTGGCAGGCACAACGTTCGCGCAGGGAGTGAAGAACCTGGTTCTTTCTCCTTTCATGATCGTTGCTGGCATTGCACAGGGACTCGCGTTCCTGCCTTACACGATCGGAACCGGTATCGGAGAGCTTAACAAGGGCCTGCTCCAGGCTAACGCGGTGCCGCTTGATGACTCGTACAAGGCGACATTCGGCGTGTCTATCGACGACCAGCGCGTGGACCAGCAAACGGGAAAGATTCAGGGTCAACCCGGGCAATATGGACGTTATCGCTCGCAGGCGATCTTCGAAGCAAACAGTGCATTGCAACGCCTGCTGGTTTCGCAGGGTATGCCGGAGGCCAAGGCAAAGAACTACGTCCTGGTCGGAAACTATCAGTACGCGTTCACCCGCGGACAGATTCTGCTTGCAGTGGTGTACCGGCATCCCGGCGAACAGCCTTTCCGGGTGTCTGCAAAGCAGACGCAAATCGCAACCACCTTCCGGCCGGGTCAGCGCGGGTGGCATGAGCCCTATCAGTTCGATTCCGAGGGCCATCCACTCGATGAAGTGATCGATTGGGCGGCAATCGATTACAAGCTGCTGCGTCAGGAAAAGATTGTTGCAACTCTCATGGTGCTCGCGGCGGAAGCAATCAAATCCGGCAAGCGCTCACCCGAGTACTGGGACGTCGAGAAACCCTGGATGGCCGGCGACACGACCAAAGTCATGGCGACATCCCAAGGGCGCGTATCGCTGCCGTCCGCCTGAGCGCCGCGCTAAACCTCAATTAGACCTTCACATTTCTCATGGGTGATCTCATGAAATTCAAACTGAAAATCATCACGGGCCTGGCGACTTTGGCGTTGCTCCATGGATGTGGAAGTGGCGATGAGTTTGGCGAGGTCACGGTACACACGCAACCCGGGCCGCCTCAGGAGACTCCTTACGCTCCGTGTGGCACTTACAATGGACAGCCGGTCGTGTGTCAGCCACTGCGCCCC
>DATMZQ010000531.1:0-4970 GCA_035573615.1 Burkholderiales bacterium
CCCTCGCGCAGTTCTTCCAGCACGCTAATCATGCGACCGGCTTCGTTATCATTCATCGCGGCAGTCCGCCCACCGACCCGACAGTTTGCCAGCCGCGGGCTGCATCAGTACAGTTGGACGCAAACGCCTGGTCAAGCAAGCTCCGGCCTTTCCGTGACGACCGTGCGGTCGCGACCTCCTTGCTTGGCGAGGTAGAGCGCATCGTCGGCGGCCTTGACAATCGTGTCGGTGCTCTCCTGTGGATCGGCGAAATATCCTCCAATGCTGACTGTAAGATTCAATTTGCCCCCTGGGATCGGTACCGGCTTGGATTTGATTTCTGCTCTGAGCTTTTCTGCCACGATGATCAGCGCTGCGCGGCTGACGATATGGGGTGCAATGACCAAAAATTCCTCACCGCCCCAGCGCGAACACAAGTCGTAGGAGCGCATCACGTTGCGAATGGTCCGGGCAATTTGCACCAGCGCCTGGTCGCCCACATCGTGTCCATGCGTGTCGTTGATCTGTTTGAAGTGATCGAGGTCGAGGATCAGCATGCCGAGTTTCGCGCCCTCGCGCGCCAACCGGTTCTTTTCGACTTCGATGCGCTCACCCATGCCACGGCGGTTCAGCAACCCGGTCAGGAAATCAGCCTGGGCCTGTTGTGCAAGCACGCGGGTGCGTTCCGCCACCTGATGTTCCAGATTGGTCGTGTGGGCAGCGACACGTTCGGTCATGTCCTGCAGCGTCTGCCCGAGCCGGCTCAATTCATCGCTGCCGCCATGCGGAAGCTGCACGGAGTAATTACCAGCGGAAACTTCCTTTGCCGCCACATCGAGCAGCGCCAAACGCCGCAACACCATGCGGTCGAACGCGATCCCGACGATCAGCAGCATCAGCGCCAAACCGCCAATCCGGATTGCGATCATGGTCACCAGATAATTATGATTCTCGGCTGCCTCCGGATGCGCGAGCGAAACAATGAACCATTTGATGTCCGGCAGATAGGCTATGCCGGCGATGTGCCGCTTGCCCTGGATTGAAACCTGCAGCGTGCGTGTCTCTCCCTTGCCGATCGACAAGTCCATGAGCGCTTCCTGGACCGCCGTGCGTTGGTGCGCATCATCAATCAGATTGAACAGCGTGCTTTGCTGCTCGTTGCGTTGCTCCTTGGCGATCGACGCAAAATCGATGATCGAGACGTCACGGTGTGCCTGGATGGCCCCGTTTTTGTCGAGCAACACATTGGTCACGCCCGGTTGCGACGTGCTAATGACGCTCTCAATGAAATCTGACAGGTCCACTCCCGTGCCGATCACTGCCAGCGGCTTGCCTTCGTCCCGGAGCACGGTATTGATCCACACCTTGGTTACCTTGAGGTGCCGGTCGGTGTCCACGTTCAGCTCGTAATCCTTCACTTTATCTAGCGTGGCGTAGAACCAGCCATCCTTGGCGATCGACGGGCTGAGCGTATAGCGGGGCCGATACAAGTCTGCGCCGCCCCGCTCGTCGTTGAAATAATAGTTTCCGGAGCGCGCAATGGCGAAGAAGTAACTCTTGCTCCGGAAAAAATTCCGGAAGTCCTCGAGCTCCGCAATCGCCCGGGCCCTGACCTGCGGATCGGACTCATTTTTCACCCAAGCTTTGAGCAGCGGCGAGCTGGCCATTTTCTGGGTCAGCGTGATTTCGCGGACCAGCAACTGAACGACGCGCGCTTTTTCGTAGAGCACGCTTTTCTCGGCGAACCAGCCGCCCAGCCTGCCCACGATATCGCGGGTGAACCATCCCATGACGGCGTAACTCACTGCCGAGCCGGCCAGGAAGATCACGATGAAAAGGACCAGAAATTTGTTTCGCAGCGAGGCGACGCCCTTTTTTCTCCTGCTGTATTCGGTGCTTGAAGTCTGCTGTACCAAGTGCCCGCCTCCATGAGCTTCATGATGAAGCCGTCGCGGAACAGGAGGGTAGTGGATTTTCAGCCCGCTGTCGCGGGCTGGCGGGATTTTCGCCCGCCCGATGACGCCGGTTGAAATGCCTTGAGCCCGGTACGAGCACCGGGCTCAAGCAAGCAAACGCAGAATGGTTAGCGTTAAGTTGCCAACTGCCCGACCGGTCCGTGAGGGTGAACCTGCTGTGCAGGCTGCGGCGCGGCGGCGGCATACCGGGCGCAGCCAAACATCACGCCCGCAATGCCAAGGTATGCAAGCGCGACCACGGGCGATTGTGCAAAGCCGATGGCCTCGCCGTGCATGAAGCCGAAAAAGGTAAATGCCGCGCCGATCAGCGCAAACAAAGCCGCCTTATTGAATGCGCGATCGATCACGAATACGGCGATGGAGGTCAGCACCAGGCCGCCGAGGATGGCGCCGCCACCAATGACTTGAAGGCCCTGATAAAGCACACCCACTTGACCAAGCTTGTCAAACCCGATTGCTGCAGCATTGGTGCCTGCCGCGCCTAAGGCGCCGTCAATTTGCAGCTTGCCCCACGCCGCGACGTGCGGCACTAGGCCCAGGATGATTGCAGGCGCATGGCTGCGAGGAGTTTCCTGAAACGCCTGCGAGCCGATGAGCATGCCGATGTACAGCAGGATCGGGGCGATGGCTACGACCGGGATCAGCGCCATCATCACGGAGATGATGCCGAACCATGCCAAGAGGATTACGAGTATGCCGGTTGCAGCGGAATAGCCAATGCGCCCACCGATCGATTTCCAGCCTGGGTGGCCAATGTAAACAGCAAGGATGAACGGGTTCCCCATCAGGCAGCCGATCAGGCTGATGCGACCGTCAGCGGTCAGCACGCGCGTAGTGGGGAAGCTGTCTCCAGCAGTTGACGCGCTTTCGACGTTGTCGATTGCTTCCACCAGATCGTATATGCCGAATGGGATCGCGGTCACCAAAATGACGCCCAGAAATTCGAATCCGCCGAACACGTGGCCGAGGGCCGGCATCGGAATCGAAAAGCCGAAATTGGAAATGGAGCCGGCCAGTTTGTCGAGGCCCATGCCGCCATAGTTGAGGCCCAGTGCGGTAGATCCCCAGGCGATGAGTGTGCCGACCGCGATGGCAACCAATCCTGCGGGAATGCCTTTGAAGTAGCGCACGCCGCCCAACCAGCTCGCCAGGATGATCGCGAAGCAGATGATGCCGATCAGCGGCGTCATGAACATCTCCAGCGCGGGACGCATGGAAATGAATGCGATCGATACGCCGGCCAGCGTGCCGAGCAGTGCGGCACGTGGCGTGACCTTGCGAATCCAGGGCGCGATAAATCCACCCAACATGAGCACGAAACTTTGGATAAATACCCAGGCCAACCCGGCTTCCCAGCCCTTCACCGGATCGCCGGTCTTGATTGCAATTGGCAGCATGATCACGAAGACCACCACGAACATGTGCGGCACGCTGGTGCCTGACGGTAGTGCGGTTACGTCATTGCGTCCGGTTTTCCTTGCCAGCTGATAGGCAAGCCAGGCGTAGTACATCGTGCTCATGAACAGCATGAGGCCGCAGGCTGGAAGGATGCGGCCGAACACCAGCGCATCCGGCATCTTCAGCACGTAGCGCAGCAGGCCGGTGAGCACCAGCAGGTTGAGCAGGATGTTGGTGCCAAATCCGAATAGGGCGTTCCAGTCTCCCGGTACCCAGATGGCAGGCTTGCTTGCATTCATGATCGGCTCCCTTGCGTGGTTGGCTGGCGTAGTCGCGGCGCAATGCATGCCAGCGCAATAAGCGGACCACCACGCTTCGAGATGCCGATCGCTTTCAATTCAGACCGTTGAGTCGACAACAGGCTTACGGCCGCACGGCAGCGGCACCGGAACGGTGAACCGCTGCCCGATGCTAGTGCATCGCTTGCTGTTTCTGTTTCTGTATGGCCGCCAGATGATCAAGACCAAACGGGGACGTCACGATCAGGATTAGCGCACCCCAATCGGCGATACGTTCAAAGTTTTCCGGACACGTTCGATTGTGCTGAGTGTGCTTACTGCTTGTCGCTGCTTTTTTGCTGCGCGTGGTGTGCCTTGCACTCCGGCGACAATTCAGATTCGTGCTTCTTCATGCACTCCATCATTCGACCCTGCCCCGGTTGAACGTCTTTGCACAGACGTTGCATGTCTGCCATGCAGGGGTGGCGGCTTTGTTCTTCGGCCAGTTTTGCGTTACATGCACTGGACACTTTGTCCTTATGTTCGGCCAGGCAGCGCATGACGCGGCCTTGCCCGGGTTTCACGCCCTTGCAGAGCGTCTCGGCATCTGCCCTGCAGGCCTCCGCCAACTCCTTTACTTCTTCTCGCGCCTTCGCCATATTTTCCTTGCAGCCTGGCGAAATTTCGGACTCGTGTTGTTTCAAGCAGGCCGCTATGCGGCCCCCTCCGGGATGGACGCCTTTGCACAGCTTTTGCACATCCGCCCGGCAGGCGCCAGGGTTTTCCTTTTCTTCGGCCTGCGCGGCCGACATCATGGATACTGCAGCGATGACCAGCAGACAGGAGCCGAGTGCTTGCTTGAACATAAGTCCTCCAGGAGTTGGTCGGCGCATTGCCGACAGGGCGTAAACGATTGTCCGGGCTGAGACGTTGACGACGGCGCTGGTAAATCGACGTGCGCCAACGCGGTTTGCAATCAACCGGCCCAATTTCATGGACGTTATCGTGGTATTTTACGATCTGCCGACAAGTTGTCAGAACGGTCGAAAAACGCAACGACCGCATAATAAGATTCGTCGTTTAGAGTGCGAAACCAGGGCGGGAACGCGATCACTGCTTGTGGCACGCTTCTGGCAAAAGACGCACCGCGCATGTAATTACAAATAAGGGGAAGAGATGAATAGAATTAGGCAGGGAGGATTCACACTGATCGAAATCGCCATCGTGCTGGTGATCATCGGTCTTCTGTTGGGAGGGGTGCTCAAAGGTCAGGAACTGATCAACAACGCCCGGGTAAAGAGTTTCGCGAACGACTTCCGCAACATCCCGGTTTATATTT
>DATMZQ010000532.1:0-9474 GCA_035573615.1 Burkholderiales bacterium
TTCGAGCTGCAGCGTGGTCGAGCCCACCGCCTGGCGCAGCGCCTTGATCTGCCCCAGCCCCGAGGTCACCCCCAGGAACGCTTCGCGGGTTTGCTGCGCCACGGTGCGCCGCGCATTTTCCAGGTCCTGGCGCGCGCGCTCTTGTCCGGCCACGGCTTCGCGCACGCGCGAGCTGATGCCCCCGCCCTGGTAGAGCGGGATGTTCAGCTGCACCCCGACGATCAGCGAGCGCAGGTCGCTGCGGATGCCGATCACGGAGTTGCTCGCGTAGTTGTCGGTGAGCGAGCCCACGGCATCGAGCGTGGGGTAGTTCCCGGCATCGGCTTTGCGGATTTCCTGGGCGGCAATTTCGACGTTTTGCCGCGCGAGCGCAATTTGCAGGCTGGACTGGTAGGCCTGTTCGACCCAGGTGCCCATGTCGGCGGGCTCGGGCGGGTTCAGTGTCACCGGTGCGCCTAAGCCCGCCAAGTTGCCCACGGGCTTGCCCACGATCAGTTCGAGCGCCCGGGTTTTGACTTCCAGGTCATTCTCGCTCACCAGTTCCTGGGCCACCACCAGGTCGTAGCGCGCCTGGGCTTCGCGCGAATCGGTGATGGTGGCCGTACCCACGATGAAGTTGCGCTTGGCCTGTTCGAGTTGTTCGGCCACGGCGCTTTTTTGCGAGCGGATGGTGCTTAGGTTTACCCGTGCGAGCAGCACGTCGAAGTAGCTCTGTGCAACGCGCGTGATCAGGTCCTGGTTGGCCGCCGAGAGCTGGTTCTGGGCCTGGCGCACCTGCACCTTGGCCTGTTCGTAGATGGCATCGTTTTGCCGCCGGTACAGCGGCTGGGTCACGTTAACCCCATAGTTATAGTCGTAGAAGTTGAAGCGCCCGGAGGGCAGTGCCGGGTTGTTGGGGTAATCGGCATTGACTTCGTTGTAGTGGGTGCCTGCGCCGAAGTTGATATTGGGCAGCAGCAGCGCGCGCGCCTGCGGCAGGCGCTCCTGTGTTCCGATGTATTGGGCCTTTGCCCCCGCGTAAGTGGAGTCCTGGATCAGCGCTTCACGGTAGATCGTCAACAGGTCGGCGGCGAAGGCTTGCCCGGCTAACAATGTCCCGACCAATATTGCAATGCGCCTCATCGATTTTTCCCCTTCTTTGCGATGCTGATTATTGTTGCCGGCTCAATGCTCTTTTTTTGCTCTCGCACGCTGGGAGCGAGGCCATTGACCACCATGTCCAGATGCTGATCCAGAAACTTCTCCGGATCCACTCGCTTGCTATCACAGAAATCAAATGAATAACGCCACAGCAGCAAAAAAACCAGCGGTGCCAGTATCATCCTCATGGCATTGTTCGCATCCATACGTCGGAACTCGCCGCTTCTCATGCCCCTTTCCAGCACCGTCTGGACCAGCAGATGCCCGCGGCTAATGACTTCTTCATAATAAAATTTGCCGATTTCGGGGAAATTCCGGCATTCCGAGAACATCAATTTCGGAATTCCACCCAGCTGCGTTGTGCCGACCGACGTCCACCAGTTGAAGACGATCTTGCGCAGCAATTCCGAGCAGGTTCCGCGATGTTCATCCAGAAGGCGCTCGCCGCGTTCGATGAGAGGAACAATGCCGGAACGGATGACTGCCTTGAACAATTCCTCTTTGCTCGAAAAATAGAGATAGAGTGTTCCCTTGCTGACGCCTGCGCGGGCAGCCACCTCATCGAGACGGGTCGCGGCAAAACCTCGCTCCACGAATAAATCCAGTGCTGCCGACATCAATTCGGCTGGCCTTGCCTGTTTACGCCGCGTCCACCGGCGGTCTTGTTTGGGTTGGGGATTCACGAAATCTTATAATATCTTAATGACTGAGCGGTCAGTAATATACACGATTGCGACTGCGCCAAACACTAAATAATGAGCCAAATCCTTTGTTTGAATTACCCGAAACGTTACAGCGCCAAACACGTTCGAGGCATACAAAAATTACGGGAGTCGCCTTGATGGTGTTGCGTTGAACCCCACCTACGCAGTATTGGAACAATTGGAAACACGGCCATGAGTGCAGTCAGGGCACCGGCAGTCGCCGGTAGCTTTTATCCGTATGCCGCCGCCGAATTGCAAGCGCAACTCGATGGCCTGCTGTCCTCCACGCCGTCCACAGAGCCGGCCATGCCAAAGGCCCTGATTGTGCCGCACGCAGGCTATATCTATTCCGGATCGATAGCCGCGAGTGCGTATGCCGCGCTGCGTCCGTTCCGGGATAAGATCGAGCGGGTAGTCCTGCTTGGACCGACACATCGTGTTGCCGTAAGAGGACTCGCGTTGCCCGCATCGGACGCATTTGCGACACCCCTTGGCCTGGTTGCCGTGGACACCAACGCCGCCACGGCGTTACGCGCCATGACGCAAGTCTGCACCAGCGAGCAAGTGCATGCGCTCGAGCACTCTCTTGAAGTCCATTTGCCGTTCCTGCAGCGCGTACTTCATCGCTTCAAGCTGGTGCCGCTCGCCGTCGGCGACGCATCGACAGAAGACGTCGCGCAAGTATTGAATGCCTTATGGGGCGGAGAAGAAACACTCATTATCGTGAGTTCCGACCTGTCCCATTACCTGCCTTACGAACAAGCACGGAGGGTCGATGAGCAGACCGCTGGCATGGTACTTGGACTTTCCCCGCAGCTGGATCATCAACGCGCCTGTGGCGCCACGCCGATCAATGGTCTGCTGCGTGTTGCGGGCGAGCGCGGATTGCGCCCGCAGCTGCTGGATCTTCGCAATTCGGGGGATACGGCCGGCGACCGCAATCGTGTTGTGGGCTACGCGTCGTTTGCCTTCTATCCGGCTGCGGTCCGCGTACAGCAGGAATCCGGCACGGCGGATTCCGCCATAGACGGAAAGCTGCTGGTGCCCATCGCGCGCGCGTCCATCGCAAGTCAGTTCGGGCTGCATTTTTCAGTGCGAGCCAGCGCGGCTTTTTTGCATGAGCCGGGCGCATCATTCGTGACGCTCAAAAGCAACGGTGAGTTGCGGGGCTGCATTGGCAGCCTGACGGCTAACCGCAACCTGGTGGATGATGTGCGTGCCAACGCGTGTGCGGCCGCCTTCAAGGATCCCCGGTTTGCGCCGTTACGCCTTGATGAGTTCGGCTCGATTCGGGTAGAGGTCTCTTTGCTTTCCGCGCTTGAGCCCATGAGTTTCAAGACCGAGGCAGACGCCCTCGAGCAGATGCGACCAGGGGTGGATGGCATGATGCTGGAATTCGGTGCACATCGAGGCACTTTCCTGCCGCAGGTCTGGGAAAACTTGGCCGAACCGCAAAGTTTTCTCGGTCAACTCAAGCGCAAGGCGGGCCTACCGGTTGATTTCTGGGATACTGGCGTGCAACTTTCCCGCTATACGGTCACCAAGTGGTCGGAGTCCTCCTCATGACCATTTCAGAACAAGCATTTCACCCCGGACGCTGGTGGCACATGCTGGATGACGGTCGCATGCAATGCGACCTGTGTCCGCGCGACTGCAGGTTGCATGAAGGCCAGCGTGGCGCCTGTTTCGTTCGTCAACGCATTGACAACAAAATGGTCCTGACGACGTACGGCCGTTCGACCGGATTCTGCGTCGACCCGATCGAAAAGAAACCGTTAAATCATTTCTACCCGGGTTCCAGCGTGCTTTCGTTTGGCACTGCAGGCTGCAATCTGGCATGCAAATTCTGCCAAAACTGGGACATTTCCAAATCGCGTGACATGGATCGGCTCATGGACCTTGCGCAGCCCGAGCAGATTGCCGCTGCCGCGCAGCGGGCGGGCAGCAAGAGCGTTGCTTTCACTTACAACGATCCAGTGATTTTCGCGGAGTATGCGATCGACGTCGCCCAAGCGTGTCACGAGCGCGAAATCAAAACGGTCGCCGTCACGGCAGGCTATATGCACGATGTCCCGCGTCGGGAATTCTATGCCCACATGGATGCTGCGAACGTCGACTTGAAAGCATTTACTGATGAGTTCTATGTAAAACAGACTGGATCGCATTTGCAGCCGGTGCTCGACACGCTGAAGTATTTGCGCCACGAAACGGATGTCTGGCTGGAAATCACAACGCTGCTGATTCCGACCAAAAACGATTCAGATGAGGAGCTCTATCAGCTTTCCAAATGGGTTGCCACGGAGCTTGGCGGCGAGGTGCCGCTCCACTTCACCGCCTTTCATCCGGATTACAAGTTGGATGATCTGCCCGCCACGCCGGCCTCCACACTGACGCGGGCACGCCAAATTGCGCGCGGCGAAGGATTGCAATACGTCTATACCGGCAACGTACACGACAACGAAGGCGGTACAACGTATTGTCCAGGCTGCGGGGGTGCTTTGGTGGTGCGCGATTGGCACCGCATTTTAGCTTACAGCATTTCCGCAGAGGGCCGCTGCGGTAGTTGCGGCACACCTGTTGCCGGACGTTATGGCGAGTTCGACAAGCCGTTCGGAGCACGGCGCATCCCGATCTCCATTACCGCGTGAGGCACATGCCTCGGAGTACCGACGCGGCACCTATTTACCTTTGCAGGAAAACCTCGCGACCGCTTTCAACTTGCTTGAGCGTTTTGGCGGCAATCCTTTCAGCCGCCCGCACGGTGTTGGCCAACAACATGGTGATGGTCATGGGCCCAACGCCTCCGGGAACTGGCGTGATGTAGGAAGCCTTGCTGCTTGCGCCGTCAAAATCCACATCGCCCACCAGCCTGCCGTCCGCTAACCGGTTAATGCCCACATCGACGACTACAGCGCCCGTCTTGATGAATTCCCCGGTAATCATTTTCGGCCTGCCGGTCGCAACCACCAGGATGTCTGCCATCGAGGTGTATTGTTTCAGGTCGCGTGTCTTCGATGTGCAGATTGACACGGTGGCGCTGCGCGCGAGGAGCATGAGGGCCATTGGCTTGCCAACGATGTTGCTGCGGCCTACCACGACGGCATTCTGCCCTTCCAGGGCAATGCCGTAAAAGTCCAGCAGGGTCATCACGCCATACGGCGTGCACGGCGGAAAATCCGTGGAGCCGGTCACCAGGGCGCCAAGATTATGGAGATGGAAGCCGTCCGCATCCTTCTCCACGGAAATAGCTTCCAGCACCTTGTGGTTGTCGATCTGCTGCGGCAATGGCAGTTGCACCAGAATGCCGTGGATTTTGCTGCTCTGGTTCAACTCGGCTATTTTGCCAAGCACCGTCTGTTCGGCAACATCTTTCGCGAAATGGTGCACTTCCGAATGCAGTCCCATTTCCGTGCAGGCTTTGGCCTTGTTGCGAACGTAAACCTGTGACGCTGCATTGTCGCCGACAAGAATGACCGCCAGACCGGGTGTCACGCCCTTCGCTTTCAACGCTTCCGCGCGCGTTTTCCATTGCGCACGAATCGCAGTGGACACCGCAACACCGTCCATTAACTTGGCGCTCACGGCTCGCTTCCGCGGCTTATCGTCTTGAGCAACAATACTGACGCAGGCTATTCAAGCCTTCTCCAGCTGTGCCAGTGTGGAAAAAAACACTGGTCCACGCCCCATATCCGCCTCGCGCTGACTGGTCAGCGCATTGATGTTCACGCCGCCGCGCATTCTGGAGCCCCGGAGCTGTTTTTGCGCGCCCAGCACTCCGGTTAGCAAACCTTCCACGATCAGCGCATACCCGAATGTTTCACCGCGGTCATTGAACAGCCTGCAATAGTCCCCGTCCTCGATGCCCCGCGCCTTCGCGTCCGCGACACTGATCTCAAAAGTCGGACGCGCCAGCATGTCCTGCAAACGAGGCACGTGCTGGAAACTTGCACCGATGAAGTAGTGTGTTGCCGCGCTGATGACTTGCAGCGGAAATTTTTTCTTCAGCTCGGTGCTCTCGAAACCTTCCTGCTCCGGCACATGCATCGGCAGGGGATCGACGCCGGTTTTTGCAAGCGCTTGCGAATAAATCTCTATTTTGCCGGACGGAGTCGGCCATCTTCCGCTGTTAACACCCCAGCGGCGCGGAGAATCGACATTGGCCTTAGCCCATCCATCCCGCTTCAATCCTTCATAAGTAATGCCTTCAAACAGCGGATTGAATTCTGGATCCATCAGCTCGCGAATCATGTCTTCGTCGGATTGCGAGAAACACGGCTCGTCGTAGCCCATTGCTTTCGCGAGCCGGCGGAACAACTCCTGGTTATCCAGGCTTTCGCCCTGCTTCTCTATCGCCTGCTCGGACAGGGAGTAGTAATAATTTCCGTAAGCAGGCAGCAGATCCGCGTGTTCAAGTGCGGTATCCGCAGGCAGCACGATATCCGCGTAAGCCGCGGTGTCCGACCAGAAGGTGTCGTGCACCACCGTAAACAGATCCTCGCGCGCAAGACCCTTGCGGGCCGCGATAGTATCAGGAACGCAGTTCGCGGGATCCGCGCTCCAGCAAAACAACGCCTTTACCGGCGGATCCAGAGCAGGGTCATTGAGGGCGTTACCCAGCTGAATCATGTTCACGGTTCGCGGCGTGCGACCTTCGAGCAAATAAGTAGCCTGTAGCTTGCGCATGTCGACGCGGCGCATTTCGCCGCCCGTGGACATGCATACGCCGCCTTTGCCCCGCACGGCGCCGGTCACGATGGGTAACAGCTTGATGGCGCGCGTCATCATGCCACCGTTGTCGTGGCGCTGGATTCCCCAGTTCAGGCGAATGAAGGACTGTCGCGTGCCGCCGTAGAGCAACGCCAGTTTTTCGATATCGGCGGTCGGAATGCCGGTAATTGATTCGACGCGCCCGAGCGGGTAGTCGCCCAGACGTTGCAGCAACTGTTCCCAGCCGACGGTATTGCGCTTCAGGAAGTCCTCGTCGTGCAGTCCGCGGTCAACGATGACCTTCATTATGCCGAGAGCTAGCGCCGCGTCGGTGCCGGGCCGAGGCTGGAGATGCCAGTCCGCAAACGCGGTGGTGCGCGTAACACGCGGATCTATGGCAATGATCTGCGCGCCGTTATCGCGCGCCGCAGTCACGAACGGCATGGCGTGCACGCCAGTGGATACCAGGTTCGTTCCCCACAGGATCACCACTTTCATTTCCGGCAGATCTTCGATATTGGCGTCGCCGACCCGTCCGAAAGTATGCATCTCGGCGGCAGCGCCGGCCGCCGTACAAATGGTGCGCTCCAGCCGAGCCGCACCCATCTTGTTGAAGAAGCGCTCGCCCATGCCAAAAAAACCAAGCATGCCCAGCGTGCCCGAATAGGAGAACGGCTGCACCGCTTCGGTGCCGTATTGGGCTATTACGGCCTTTAGCCGCGCTGCAATTTCGGTCAGAGCCTCATCCCAGCCAATGCGCACGAATTTCGCATCGGCCCCTTTGGGGCCGACCCGCCGATGCGGATATAACACGCGCTTGTCGTTGTAGACCAGGTCGAGATAGTGATTGACCTTGTTACACAGGTATCCCCGCGTGACCGGATGAGCCGGATCACCCGCCACCTTGATTGCGCGTCCCGAGGCATTGTCGACTGTCACCAGCATCGAACAGCCGTCAGGGCAGTCATGCGGGCAAGCCACGCGCACGGTGCGCACTTTATTCGAAATCCCGGCTTCGTCAATTACACCCATGCGCGTCTCGCTCCAGACATCATTGTGCGATATTGTAAACCCCGGCCACTATTGCCGCACCATTACCAACGCTACTCGATTACAACCGCCGATTATTCAATGAGGTCGAAATGCGATACGTTCGCACGTGTTCAAACGTTGTTCTTGCCGCTGCACTTTCGCTCTGTGCCAATGTAAACGCGGGGCTGGTGAAACTCGAAATCGCCAAACGCGAACTTGTGGCGGATGGCGCGGGCTTTGGATCTGCCGGCCCATACGAAAAACTGACCGGACGCGCCTGGTTCGAAATCGATCCGGCATTGGAAAGGAACAAAGCGGTGTTTGACATCGACCACGCGCCTCTGAACGCGAGCGGCAAGGTGGAATTTTCCGCGGACATGGTCATCCTGAAACCCGTCGACATGGAAAAATCCTCCCGCACGTTGTTTTTCGAAGTCAACAATCGCGGTCGTAAGATCTCCTTCGGCCGCATGCAGGACACGGCCGCGGACGCGAACATGAACGACCCGATGGCGGCGCGCGATTTTGGCAATGGTTTTCTGATGAAACGGGGCTATGTCGTGGCCTGGGTGGGCTGGGGTGCCGACATCGCGCCCGGCGACAGTCGCCTGACGGTGACTTTTCCGATCAGCCAGGAAAACGGCCGTCCCGTTACCGAGCGTATCCTCACCGAGTTTTCAGACCGCAATTTCAATGGCGGAAAACCAACATCCCTGCCGTTGTCCGGAAGCACGGCATTCAAATCCTATGCCGCCGTTTCGAGCGACAAAAAACTGGCGCACGCGGAACTTTACGCGCTCCCCTCCGATTCGCTGAAATCGAGTACGGCAGACATTCCACGTGGCGAAGCGATCCCTGACGATCAATGGGCGCTGGCCGACTGCCCCGATGGCTGGCCTGGCCAGCCAAGTTCGCAACACATTTGCCTGAAAGAAGGCTTCCGCAATGACCGAAATTACCATTTGATCTACCGGGCGACCGGCTCACCAGTCATGGGCCTGGGCTATCTCACGACGCGGGACTTCGTTTCTTTCCTGAAAAACGACGAGCGGGACAAATCGGGAAATCCGAATCCAGTATTCGGCATCAAAACCACGCTTTGCCAGGGCATTTCGTCTTCTGGGATGTATTTGCGCGATTACCTCTATCAGGGATTCAACGTCGATGAGCAGGAGCGGCAAGTGTGCGAAGGCATGCACATTCATGTCGCCGGCGTGCAAAAGCTATATCTGAATTACCGCTTCGCTCAGCCGAATCCCTTTACACAGCAGCATCGCGAACGCTACGTGCCGGACACCAATTTTCCCCGCCAGTACGCGGTCCGCATCAATCCATTCACACGCGTACCGGATGGCATTCTGAAGCGGCCAAAAACAGATCCGAAAATCATTCATACGGACACCTCCAATGAGTACTGGCAATTCCGTGCTTCACTGACCGGATCCAGCGAAGGCGGTACGATGGACTTCAACGAATCGTCCAAGGTCAGGCGATATCTGCTGGCGGGACTGCAGCACGGGGGGTTCAAATCAGATAAGCCGAATCACGGCCTGGCCGACAAGCAATGCGAGCAACTCACCAACACAACACACCCAAGAGTCCTACTACACACTCTAATCATCGTTCTGGATGAGTGGATCATAAACAACGTCACCCCACCTAAAACTCGCGTGCCAAAAATCAGTGATAAAACGCTGGTCACGCCGGCCGAACTCAATCTGCCCAAAATTCCCGGATTCGCCTATGAAGGCCTGTATAACGGTTCGGGAGACCGCGATTTTGGACCGCGTGTAACGGGCAATTCAGGGGTCATCGATCTTTTGATTCCCAAGACGCTTGCGCCGCACAAAATACTTGTTCCCCAGGTCGATGCCATTGGCAACGATATCGC
>DATMZQ010000533.1:0-2797 GCA_035573615.1 Burkholderiales bacterium
GCGGCGACGTTTTGCACGGGGAGGAATATTTCCCAGAACTCGTGCCCGCCGGCACCGGCAATGCACAAGTGTTCAGCAGTTCTCCCTCGGGCGGAAGCGAGAGCATGCGCTTGATGTACTTGCTCGCCATTACGGCGGCGAGCCGCTCCATTCACTTGTCGACGCCGTATTTCGTGCCTGATGCACTCGCAACGCAAGAGTTGATCGATGCCGCGAATCGCGGCGTGCACATCCAGATCATTACTGTTGGTTCGCACACCGATGCCGCTGTGGTGCGCAGTGCGTCGCGTGCTCGCTGGGGGCCGTTGCTGGAGGCCGGCATTGAAATCTATGAGTATCAGCCGACGTTGTACCATTCCAAGGCGATGATCGTTGATGGTTTGTGGATTACCGTCGGCTCAACCAATTTCGATCCGCGCTCCTTCAGTCTGAACGACGAAGCCAACCTGACCTATTACGACGCAGAGTTCGCGCGGCAGCAGGTTGAAATCTTCCAGCAGGACCTGGCCAAATCGCGCAGAATGACTTTGCAACAATGGCAACAGCGGCCGCGTTCAGAACGGTTCCTGGATTGGGCTGCATCGATTTTTGGCTCGCAGTTATAGCGCTCGGCGCGCGCTGTCGGTGAGGCACAATGGAATACCCGGAAGGTTTCGCTGTCCCTCACGTACATGGCTGACACAGTCGCCCGCGGTTTCCCCGCCACTGTTCTGGCCTGGTTAGATCGCAACATCTTCGAGCTTGGCCGCGAAATGCGGCTGTCCTATCTCCCGCCGCTGATGGTTTACGTCGCGGCCGGCATCTCCGGCCTGACTGCCGTGGTCGGAACCTTCTATGTGAAGGAACGCCTCGGATTGAGCGCGGAGTTTCTCGCGGCTCTCGGTTTCTGGATGATGCTGCCCTGGGCGCTGAAAATGCCGCTGGGTCATCTGGTGGACTTGATCTGGCGTTGGAAAGGCTGGCTGGTTTATCTGGGCGCCGGACTGATCGCGCTCAGCATCCTGATCATGATTGGCCTGCTCGGCTATACCGATGCAATGCGTGCGTTCGCGCCCGTTGAGACCTGGTACGTGGCCGCGTCGTTGCTGGCGCCGATTGGTTACGTGGTACAGGACGTGGTCGCCGATGCCATGACAGTAGAAGCAGTGCCGCGCTATTACGATGACGGCCGCAAGATCGAAGCGCCCGAGATCAAAGCGATGCATACCACCATGCAGACACTCGGGCGCGTGGCGATCATCGGCGGCAGCGTGGCCGTGGCCATTCTAAATATTTTCCTGTTGCGCGGCGTGGGCGAAATGCCGGAAGCGCAGAAGAACGAAGCCTATCTGTTCGTCTATGAGCTGGCGCTGGTCATTCCAGTCGTGTCGGTGCTGGGCGTAGTGCTGGCCTCTTGGCTGCGGCGCAAGGCAGTCGCGCGCCTGCTTGCCGAAGGCCACACGCGTGCGGAATGCCACGCGATTCTGGATCGCCACATCGAATCGCCGCCGGTCAACTGGTGGATCCTGGGCGGAGGGCTGGCGTTTGCCATCGTCTCCATAGGAGTAGGCCTCGGGCAGATTCCCGGCGCGCAGGAAATCATCTTTTGCCTATCGATGGCGATTGTCGTTTTCATGATGTGGCGGCTTACCCGCGAACTAGAGCCCGATGCGCGCCACTATCTGGTGGGCACGGCCATAGTGGTGTTCGCCTTTCGCGCTACACCGTTGCCCGGCGCCGGCGCCACATGGTGGGTCATCGACGCATTGGGGTTCGACCAGCAGTTCCTGGCCATGCTGAATCTGATTGCGTCGGGCCTGACGCTGCTCAGCCTGTTCATTTTCCGGCGTTTCATGGCTGAGCATTCGATTGCGTATGTCGTCGGCGTGCTGACCATCATCGGTACGCTGCTGTCATTGCCCAATCTCGGCATGTATTACGGATTGCATATCTGGACAGCGGCGCATACCAACGGCGTGGTCGATGCGCGCTTCATCGCGCTGGTGGACACGGCGCTGGAATCTCCGCTGGGACAGATCGCGATGATTCCGATGCTGGCATGGATTGCCAATTCCGCTCCGGAAAAGCTCAAGGCGACGTTCTTTGCCGTGATGGCATCGTTCACCAATCTGGCGCTATCCGCATCGCAACTCGGCACCGAATACCTGAACCGGATTTTTGTGATCACGCGTGAGGTCAAGGATCCCGCTACTGGCCAGATCACCACGCCGGCCGACTATAGCCAGCTCGGTGTGCTGTTGATCACCGTCATCGTGATCGGCATCTTGCTACCGTTCGCGGCAATCCTGTTTGCGCGTTTCTCGCGGTTCAGGAATGCGTGATAAGGGCCGCAAAGGCCGTGAATGTCGTGAATATCGTGAATTCGTGAATGTCGTAAACACGGGAAAGAGTCGTGACGATGAAACCGTGACTGCCGTGAGTATCGTAACTGCCGTGAATTCGTGGCGCGGCCCTATGCCGTCACGCCGACAAAGACGATGAGGCATTTGCGATATTCACGACATTCACGATATTCACGACATTTACGGCTTGCCCGTCGTCACGTCTTTAACGCCTCTTGCCTGCCCTCCAGCACCGCATAAGTCACCACCGGTTCGGCAATCCCCTTCACCGGTAGCGCTGGCATCGCCGACAGCTTGAAATGCGGATCCAGTTCGGCGCGCACTGCTTCCGTGAGCAAAATATCCTGGTGATGTTCGCGCGTGAGCGACTGCACGCGAGCCGCGAGATTCAGCGTTGGACCGACCACGGTGTACTCGCGGCGCTCGCGGCTGCCAATCAGGCCAGCCAGCCCCGG
>DATMZQ010000534.1:0-3347 GCA_035573615.1 Burkholderiales bacterium
TGGCCGAACGCAACGTCGCGTTCGATCGCGCGGTGGCGGCGCTGAGCGTGGCATGCTCTGCCATATCGGAGGCGGAAATAGCGCGCCGCACATGATCAAGCGTGCGCAATTTGGTGTCGTCTTCGATCAGGAGCTGGCGGACATGCTCGACCCTGTGATGCTGGTAGGCATCCAAAATCCGTTCCATGACTGCGGCTTGCGTCGCGAGCGTGCGCTGCAATGCTTCGGTGCGTTTGGTCGCGGCGGCATTGCCGCTGACCAGGCCCTTGAGATTGGCCAGACTGGCGATGCTGTCGGACCCGGCATTCCTATAGTCGACCAGCAGATTTTCATTGCCGGTGATGACATAGGAGCGCAGCGCATTCACCCGGGCTTCGACGGCGTTGCGCGTCGTGGCCAACGCGCCGATCACGGACTGTGAGCTCGCCATCGCCGAATAGTCGCCCATCAAATTTTCGATGCTGAGGGCCACATAGAAAATCGCCGATACCAGGACCGCGACCGAGAATGTGAACAGGCCCAAAGAGATCCGCGCGTCGCGCAGCCAGCGAATGATGGTCCGCCACCTTTTTTCTTTTTTCATGCCTGCCGGTTCGGTGGTGCTAGCCAATTGTGCCAACCAGTAGGTGCGCCAACGCCGTACATAAATCGTAAATTTGTTCTCACCTACGTAGTACTACGTAGGCCCAAGGGAGCTTTGGCGGCAAAGGCTGGTCTGCCGAGCGTAGCTGTGCGAACCCTTCACCGGCCCGTCTTCGCGCTAACGCGCTTCGTCGTGGCAGTCTCCACTGCTGCGCAGCGGAGACTGGTGGCCCCGGACCGACTCGAACGGTCACGTCCCTTTCGGAACTACGGATTTTAAGTCCGGTGCGTCTACCAGTTCCGCCACGGGGCCCCGGCGCAAACTGTGTGGCGTATCGCGGCGCGTCAATAGCCCAGACTGTCAGGGGCCATCGTTCCGCTGTTCCCGGCTAGGATCAGAAGATGTTCGCTCGCGTGAAGGACTGGGCGCGCCGCGTCAAGCGGGACGTGCATGCGCTGTACCTCGCAAGCCGCGATCCCCGCGTCCCCTGGTATGCAAAGGTGTTGGCCGTTGCGGTGGCCGGCTATGCCCTATCACCGATTGACCTCATTCCCGATTTCATTCCGGTGCTTGGATACCTCGATGACATCATCATAGTTCCGCTCGGCATCATGCTGGTAGTTCGGCTGATCCCGCCCGAGATCATGGCAGAACACCGCGAGCGCGCCGCAGCGGCGCAAGAGCGGCCCATCAGCCGCGTTGCGGCGGTGTTGATTGTTGTGGTTTGGCTGGCCTGCGCCACGCTGCTTGGCTGGTTCGTCTATAGTTATTTCCAGCAATAGGATTGGCGAGGACCGAGATGGGGTTTTGAACTTGTCGATGGCAGCGTCGCGGCGCGCACTATTGAATGACCTCGACGGCCACCCGCTCTATTTCGTCAACCTGCCAGGCGTGACACGGAAGGTTCGGGCGTATGAGCCAAACATCGCTGACAGAGAGGCGTCGTCGACGATATCGCCGGTCGTTTCGCGCCCCTTGCGCATGCGCTTAGTATGGCCAGGAATACGAAGGGTGGAGGAGTGCGTGAAACTGGCATGGAAAGTCGCGTGTCTCATATTGGCGAGTGCGACTCCGGCGCTTGGGGCCGAGGATTTTACCTTCACGGCCACGGGACATGATGGCGCCAGCGCGTGGGTCAAAATCGATGGCCAGAATATCGGCGCAACCACCTCGACGGTTTCGAGCGTCGGAGTTGGTCCGGACGGCGCGACGCAGACCTCGAACGGGGTCTGTCAGTCGTGGACGCCCGATCCCATGGGACCCTATTCGTTCGAGACCGTGTGTAACTACAAGAACGACCTGGGCACCTACGCGACGATTTCCTGGTGCCCTAAGGACACGCACAAAGGCTGTTCGGGCAAATTGGTTGGCGTCGACGGTGCCTATGCGAACAAGGCCGGCACGTTCTCCGTGCTCACCAAACCCGGTGCGGATGATGCGACCGACACCTATTCCGGCTCGGGTCACTGGAACTGATTGCTGGGAGTTCGCGTCCAACCGAAGGACGGCGGTTTCGATGACATCGGCAAGGCGTTTCTGGCCTTGGGGACGACCTTTGGGCGCGGGCATAGGTATGACATCTTTGCGCCCGATTTGGTGGAGGGGACGATATGAGTGTGGAAGACCGCATCAAGCATCAGTTTCCTGCTCTTTTCATCACATTGCTCAGCGTCCTGATCGCGTTGGTATTCTCCGATCTGGCGTCAGAAGCCCATGCGCGCATGACGCTTTGGCCGCTCAATCTCAGTACCCTGCGCACTTGGGGTCAGATATTCGCAATGGGAACAAACGCATTGGGCGCGTGGGTGGTCTTCGCCCATGTCGGCATTTCTCGTCTGCGGATTCCGTCGTTGGCCGACTCCATTATTGTGTTTCTGGTCCCGATACCGCTCCTGTTCGCCAATTCGCTTGTCGGGCAGAAGGACATCTGGCCGTGGTTTTACTATGCAAGCGGCTATCTGCTGATCGCGTTTGCAACCTGGCTATGGCAGGTCCGAATGGCGAGCGCGGAAAGCGAACTTGCATCTTTCGCCCGTCTTACCCATCCGCTCGGGCCCGTACTGGTGCTCTATATCGGCATTCCCTTCTTTGCCGCCGCAGGCTGGGCCGATTCCCATCGCTTGGTACCGCCAGTCGTCGAAATGCTGCTTGTCATGAGCGCAATACCCGCCCCGTTAGTCTTCGCGCACCTGTTCTTCCGCGACTGGCGGCGCGCCATAGGGGAGGCGCAGGTGGGTTAGGCATCACTCGGCTTTATCGAATTTCACGATCACGCCGTCGAGCAATGCTAGTCCGGGGTGTTCCTTGTAGAAGAGCTGGAACGCCGCGGTGACGCACTCATGGAGCTTTTCGGGCGATGGGAGCGGGCAGGTAAAGACGGTTAGTTGCTGCGCGCCCTGCTGGAACCTGACAACAATCATCATGGAAAACGAACTCGCGGCTGATACACGCACCAACCATAGGCTCGCGAGAAACCAACCAGCAACTTGGACCAAAAACAAACTGGACCAGTGCCGGTCATCGAAGAGCGCTGTAACAACCCGTTCTTTTCATTGACACTTTTCCCAGGCACTCAACCAGAGCGCGAGCGTTTGACTTCGACTTTTCGCTGACTATAGTGCGCGGCCTTCGCGGGGAACACCTCGCAACCCAGCGGAAAATCCGCCAAGTCCGGACTAAGCATGAGCAAGCGCGCCAACGCGAAATACAAGATTGATCGCCGCATGGGCGATAGCATCTGGGGCCGGCCCAAGAGCCCGGTCAA
>DATMZQ010000535.1:0-5156 GCA_035573615.1 Burkholderiales bacterium
ATCCCCGCCGTCTGCTCTCGAGTAGCGCGTTGGGAACCGTGCCGCGCGGTGACGTGGCCGATCTCGTGGCCAATGACTCCTGCCAGGTCGGCTTCACTATGCATGTAGGCCATGATGCCCCGCGTGACATAGACGTAGCCCCCGGGCAACGCGAATGCATTGACGTCCGGGGTATCGAGCACGGTAAAGTGCCAATCAAGCTCCGGGCGATGCGATGCCTTGGCCAAACGCTGGCCGACTTCGTTGACGTAGGCTTGCAGCTCGGGATCCTTGTACTCGCCAAATTCGGCAAGAATCTGCGGATGCGCT
The DNA here is from genome assembly GCA_035573615.1 of Burkholderiales bacterium. Classification (GTDB taxonomy): domain Bacteria; phylum Pseudomonadota; class Gammaproteobacteria; order Burkholderiales; family JACQAP01; genus JACQAP01. Next base: position 310 of record DATMZQ010000535.1, read on the forward strand.
TTCGCCCCTTCCGCCATTTCGCTGCGTTCATCCATGACAGTGTGCTCATTCTTGCCTGTCACCGGATTTTTGACGGTGGCACAACCGGGTAGTAGAACCGTGATGGCGAGCGTAAGACAAAGCAGCAGCCGGCCCATGGCATTCTCCTGACAAAACCGTTGGACAGGTTCGGAGTTCAGGCGTTGCAGAACGTTCGGCACGGTCACTGGCAACATCGGCAGGATCTGCGCAGTCGCGATCGGATCAGGGGCGAGGTGGAGGTTTTTTAGCCGCAATACGGGAAGCCATTTGACGGATCTTTTGCAGCCAGCGTTTGGCCCAGATGAATTCGGTCGCCAGTATGGAAAGGCCGAGCGGAATAACGATGAATGCAGGTCCCGGCAATACAATCATGGCGACGCCGACAAGCGTGATGGTCCCACCGATGACCGCTACGACAATCCGCTTTGCTGTGCGAAGATCTAACCCCTTCCAGGCCATACGAAGCTCTTACCTGGACCCGTCCCGGATCGCATGAACCAAGTCAGCCCTGGCAGCGTTTGAGCGGGCCAACCCAAGTCCACGCTGACGTATCGTGGTTCATGCCGTGCGCCGTAGCAAGACCCAGGCTTTGTTTCACGGCTCATGCGGCAACTCGCTTTCATGCCAGCGCCGCAGAGCTAGTCGGGACAACGCGCTCACGGTGAGGAAAAGTATGATGCCCGTCGCGGTGATCAGAAAGAGCGCGGCGAACAAGCGCGGGATCCTGAGTTGCAGGCCGGCCTGCAAAATCTGGTAAGCCAGACCCGATCTGGTGCCGCCGGTGCCAGCGACAAATTCGGCAACAACGGCACCGATCAGTGCCAATGCTGTAGCCACCCGTAGCCCGGCGAAAAAGAAAGGTGCTGCACTTGGGATGCGCAAGCGCCACAGAACTTGCGCACGCGATGCCTTATAGAGACGGAACAAGTCGAGCAGTCCGGTATCCACGCTGCGCAATCCCACGGTGGTATTGGCGATTACCGGGAAAATGGACGCGACTGCCGCACAAATGACCAAAGCTTCAAACGGCTCGTTCACCCAGATGATGATGAGCGGCGCGATGGCGACCAACGGAGTGACTTGCAAGACGACCGCATAGGGCAACAAGGCGGATTCGAGCAGCCGGCTTTGCACGAACAGCACGGAAAGCAAACTTCCCAGGACGACCGCCAGCAACAAGGCCGAAGCGGTCACCTGCAAGGTAATAATCAGCGAAGCAAAAAGCGCTTGCCACTCCTGTGCCAGGGTCTGCAGGACCAGCAGCGGTCCAGGCACGATATACGGCGGGATGTTGTTGATGACGACCAGCATGTGCCACAACACCAGGAAGCCGAATCCCACCATCAGCGGAGCGGCCACTTTGGTCCAATTCCAATCGCTCATGTCGCGTCTTCCTGCATGGCACCGGCCAGCATTTTGGATAGCTTCGCGCCGTACGCCGCAAATTCAGGAGTTCCGCGAAAGGTATCAGAGCGCGGCCGCGGCAGATCGATGCTGATTTCCCCGCTGATTGTTCCGGGGCGCGAAGACATTACAAGAACCCGCGACGACAGGAATACCGCTTCATAGATGCTGTGCGTGACGAACAGCACCGTGAGCTTTTCACGCTTGCTCAGTTCGGCAAACTCAGTGTCCAGGCGGTTGCGGTTTATTTCGTCCAACGCGCCGAACGGTTCGTCCATAAGCAGCAGCCGCGCACCGGTCACGAGTGCCCGCGCAATGGAAGCTCGCATTTGCATGCCACCGGAAAGTTCACGTGGAAACGATAGCGCAAAGTCCTGAAGGCTGACTCGCTCCAGGGCGCGCCGTGCCGTGTCGTCGGCCTGTTCGCGTGCGACACCGGCCAAGTCCAGGGGCAACCGGACATTGGCCTGGACCGTTGCCCACGGCATCAAAGTTGGAGACTGGAATACGTAGGCCAACGCGGAGGAAGTAAAACGCTGCGACAGGACGATCTCGCCTTGCGTTGGCATAGCCAATCCGGCAATTAATCGCAGCAGCGTACTTTTGCCGCAGCCGGAAGGACCGATGATGGTGACGAATTCGCCTTCACACAGGGATAGACTGACTGGTTCGAGCGCACGTGTGCCATTGGGATAGATTTTTGAAGCGCCGCGAATGTCGACTGCGATAGCGGGAAGGGAGCTCACGGCGCGATTCTAGCAGCGCGGCTTTCGGGCAAGTCCGGAATCCGGGTTCCGGCCCAATAACGCTTATCGATGCTCCACCGAAGCAAAAGCGTCGGCAACCGACTCCACTTCGCCCGCCCGCGGCGCGCTATAACCGGCCAGGCCAGCAATGAGCTTGAGAAAAGCCGGGCCGCGCAATAGCTGGATTAATTGCCTGGATTCGGGCAGCTGCAGCGATTCGTTGCTGCAGATGAGGAAATAGCGCTCCTTCGCGATGGGCAGGAAGTCGAGCGCGAACTGGCGTGCGGCTGGTTCCACGCCGAACCCGGCATCAGCCATGCCGCTGGCAACGTAGGCGGCGATGGCGGCATGCGTAAATTCTTCTGTCTGATAGCCATCGAGCCGTTGATGGTCTACTCCCGCCTCTTCCAGCAACTGATCGATCAGCAACCGGGTCCCTGAACCACGCTGCCTGTTGATGAACACCAGGCCGGGACGCCCGAGGTCGGCAAAGCCGTGGATATTTTTCGGGTTTTGCCGGGCCAGAAACAAGCCTTGGGTTCGCGTCACGAGATGAATCAGCTTCTGCTTGTCGGGAAGCAGCCATTTCGAATATTGAGCAAGCGCCTGCACGCCGAGCCTGCCCTCCGGAACATGAAAACCACCGAATTCACACGCTCCGCGCGCCACGGACGCCAGCGATTCCTGCGCGCCGAGATAACGTAGATCAAGCTGGATCTGCGAATGCGCGCCCAACAATTCCGGCAGTTTGGCGACCGCAAAGCCATGACTTGCATGAATGCGCAGAGTTGAGCGGGCCGTCGTAATCAGCTTGCTGATCTCGTGATTGAGTTCGGAAGCGAGGCTCTCCAGTTGCGGAGCCAGGCGAGCATTGATGCGCTGCTCGGCCCAAAGCAATTTTTCGCCCAGCGGGGTGAGTGCCGCGCCGCGCCCACGTTCGAGCGTAACCAGCGGGCTGCCGAAGAAATCTGACCAGCGGCCGATGAGATTCCAGGCGTGCCGGTATGACAGGCCGGCGGTCGAAGCCGCGACAGTGAGTTTTCCCGCGTCGTGAATTGCCTGCAGCACCGGAAAAAGCTGTTGATCGAGTTCTTCCCCGGCTTCGTTGCTGACCAACCAGGCGGGGCGAACGACAATCTTGCTCACCGTGAGCCACTCCGGGACACGCAGGTTGTAGGGCGGCTTATATATGCACAATCGTTCATATTGTGTGATGATGGCTCAAGCGCTAGCTTTCACTCTCAAAAGCATAGCATCGCCTCGCAAATATGCAATTTCTTGCATAACTTGAGGTCGAATGTCAGATGGATTGCGCATCGACATGTGAAGGAGGATTTGTGTCTCACGAAGCAGTAATAGCCCGCATAGTGGAAAAGCACAGGCACGAGCCTGGTGCGTTGCTGCCGATCCTTCACGACATTCAGGACGCCCTGCGTTATGTGCCACGCGAAGCGGTGGGTCTGATCGCGCACGGATTGAATCTGTCGAGAGCGGAGGTCCACGGCGTGCTGAGTTTCTATCATCACTTTCGGACGGCGCCGCCGGGACGGCATACGATTTACGTGTGCCGGGCCGAATCTTGCCAATCAATGGGCGCTGGTGCACTGATCGAGCATGTCAAGGACAAATTGGGCGTCGATCTTCACGACACAACGCGCGATGGTGCGTTTACGCTCGAGCCGATCTATTGCCTCGGCAACTGCGCGTGTTCCCCCGCGATGATGATTGACGACCAGGTGTACGGGAGGGTGACGCCCGACCGCTTCGATGAGGCAGTACGCATGGTGAAAAACGGTCTCCAAGAGGTAGCGGCGTGAGCATTCGGGTTTATGTCCCGCGCGATTCGTCGGCGCTGTCGATGGGTGCCGAAGCGGTCGCCTCCGCCGTGGCATCCGAAGCAGCTCGCCACAATGCGGACATCGCTATCGTGCGCAACGGTTCTCGCGGGCTGTATTGGCTGGAGCCGATGGTTGAAGTAGAGACTTCGCTCGGCCGCATTGCCTACGGCCCGGTGACGACCAAGGATGTTGCTTCGCTGTTCGAGGCCGATTTCCTGCATGGCGGTCGCCATGCGCTCTTGCGCGGCCCGGTCGACGAAATTCCCTATCTGCGGAAGCAGGAACGTCTAACCTTCGCCAGGGTCGGGATCACTGATCCGTTGTCTCTGGAAGATTACGCGGCGCATGGCGGGTGGCAAGGGTTGCGTGCAGCACTGGCGATGGACGGCGCTTCGGCAGTCAAGCAGGTGACCGATTCGGGGTTGCGCGGACGCGGCGGCGCGGCTTTTCCCGCCGGCATAAAGTGGAAGACGGTGCTGGATACGCCCTCGCACCAGAAATACGTGGTGTGCAACGCGGACGAGGGCGACTCCGGGACCTACTCCGATCGAATGATCATGGAAGGCGACCCGTACGTGCTGATCGAAGGCATGGCAATCGCCGGCATTGCGGTCGGTGCGACGCATGGGTACATCTATGTGCGTTCGGAATACCCGCACGCCTGCCAGATCCTGGCCGACGCCATTACGCTCGCGAGGGAGCAAAGCTATCTTGGCGCCAACATTCTGGGCAGCGACAAGGCCTTCGAGCTGGAAGTACGCAAAGGCGCCGGCGCTTACATTTGCGGCGAAGAAACATCCCTGCTGGAAAGCCTTGAGGGCAAGCGCGGCATGGTGCG
>DATMZQ010000536.1:0-2212 GCA_035573615.1 Burkholderiales bacterium
CGCACCAATCGGCTGTGACGCCGGGCCGCACGGAACACGCGCACATCATTGGCGCGCTCGCGCGACGCATAGGCGCGCGTGGAGCGATCGTCGACCTGGGAAGCGTCGGCGTGCGATGCAACGGTCAAGCGGCTACCCCACAACCCGTCCCGTAGCGGTTCGGGCGGCTCAGACTGCCTCACAATTCTTAGCAAATCCGACGGCACCATCGCCAACAAATGTGGCTCCGCCGCGGCATATCCCCTTGAATTCCCTTGCGGCTCCCTGCGACCGCGATCCGGCCTCGTTCACCATGCAAGACTGCGAAAACACTCAGGAATGCGAAAAGATATCGTCGGCGGCCCAGCCTGCGAGATCAAGCCGCACCCGATCGGGCAGGAACCGGAAGCAGGCCTCCGCCAGGGCGGTGCGGCCCTCGCGCGCCAGCATACCGTCGAGCTTGGCCTTGAGCGCGTGCAGATGCAGGACGTCTGAAGCCGCATAGGCGACCTGCGCGTCCGAGAGCTCAGCCGAGCCCCAGTCGGAGAGCTGCTGCTGCTTCGACAGATCGACACCGAGCAACTCCCTCACCAGGTCTTTCAAGCCGTGTTTGTCGGTGTAGGTGCGCGCCAGCCGCGACGCGATCTTGGTGCAATAGACTGGTGCCGCCATCACGCCCAGCGACTGATAGAGCACGCCGAGATCGAAGCGTCCGAAGTGAAAGATCTTCAGCGTGTTGGTATCGGCAAGAAGCTTCGTCAGGTTGGGTGCGCTCGGCCGCCCGGCCGGCATCTGCACCACATCGGCGGAGCCGTCGCCGGGAGAAAGCTGCACCACGCAAAGCCGATCGCGGCGCGGGTCAAGCCCCATGGTTTCGGTGTCGATCGCGACTGAGCCGGTCTGATAGCGGGCAAGATCGGGCAGGTCGCCTCGATGCAGGCGGATGGTCATTGCGGCTCCCGATCCGGTGATGTGGTGCCCAGGAGAGGGACAAGGACAGTCGAGTTCATTCAAGCACCTCCCGCGTGGCGCGGGCACATATCGCACCATCGAGGCGCAAAGGGAATAGTCGGCCGCCGCCCGCTTCCTGCGCAGAAAATTCGATTACTGCGTCACCCGCACGGCCGGCGTGATCGCCAAGTCGCCGGGCGTCCGCAGCGCGATGAGTTGCGCCAAGAGGCTGAAAATGGCCTTGGTGGTTTCGGCGCCTTCCTTGGGCACGCAATAGTAGTGTCCGTCGAACTCCAGGTCCACAAAGCAGCCTCCCGATGAATCGCTCCTGATTTCGAGCAGGGGAATCCAATCGGGCTCGTTTCGATCCCTGCGACCGCGCAACATGATCATATCGTGTCGGTTGCGCAGGACCCCGCCGAGGTACTGGTAGATTCCAAAGGTCGAGCGGCTGACGATCTCGTATTTGATTGGATAATGGTTGACGAGCTCGAAGGTGAGCGTGTCGGGGCTGCCCTCGACTTCTGTTTCGCTGCTGCCTCCTTGCCTTCCCCCGGAGGCTTGCACGATTCCCGGCAACTTACGTTTCCAAGGCTCGCTGCAACGCGGACTGATGGAAACATAACCAGAGATTCCCGCGTACTCCTTCGCCCTGCGTGCCAGAACTTCATCCTGGCATATTCGACCATACACCGTGGATATTGTTCTGCCTTGGTTGGTTATCCTTGAGACTGTCTCGATCTGCGTGGTCACTCCATTGGCCAACGCGTCATTGATCACGTCTCTGAAGCACCGTGTCCTGCGGGGAAAGTCCGGGTCGCACGAAAAGGCCGTGTTGGGGTCGTTTCGGTATTCGTAAGTCTTGCCGTTGTACGTCTCGCGGACCGATTCAACGAACAGCCAGAACAGCAATTGGCGCGAGTAACCCTGACGGCCGAAGTAATTGACTGTTGCCAGATCCACCGGCGTCAACAGACCGCTGTAGAATTCCTTGGACTCGAGAATGCCGATGTCGAACGAGTTGTTCACGTTCGTGTTGGCATTGAACACCGAAGACCCAAACACGGTCTGTTTTTGCACGCTTGAGACAAGCGGCACTGGGCCGAGCCCGAAGGCGGGAAGCCCAATATTGGCTTGCGCGCTCTGGGACCCAGACACCCGCGAAAAAGCAACAAAATTGAGCGGTACACTATGGCTCGCTCGAATAATGTTCAGCAGAATTGACTCGTTGCGAGCGTTCGCAGCGGCGCGATTGATGGTGTCGTGACGTGGATCGGAACGA
>DATMZQ010000537.1:0-3010 GCA_035573615.1 Burkholderiales bacterium
GGCACATCCCCTGTCGGGATGTGCCAATGGATCGGTCGATCTGTCACTACGGAGATCCACCATGACTAAGCCTCCCGCGCGCGTACCCACGTCGTCCATCCTGCTCACCCTCCTCTCGCTAGGAATCATGCCGAGGCCATCGCTGCGTGTCGCTTGTTGGGAAGATGGCCAGTATGAATCGGTCTGAGGCAAGCGTGGCAATACTGCCGTCCGAGCGCACGGAATACGACGATTGGGAACATCACATGTTCAACAGGATCAGAAGTAAGCCACGATTTTCCAGAAGAGTCAGCGTCGCGATGAACAATCGCCTCGTCGGCACAACGAGTCTTCTCGGCGACGATGTCTACGATGCGGCAGGCAAGTTTGTAGGTGAAATTGAGGAAATCATACTCGACACGCGTACCGGTGGAGTGCGATGTGCCGTGCTGGCGCTTGGAGGTTTTCTGGGAATTGGACGAAAGCGGTTCGCCGTTCCGTGGAATGCGTTGACGCCTGACACCGACTACCAGCTGTGTGTCGTTGACTTGGCGCCGACGCAGCTCAGGGCCGTGCCGGTTCCGAATGACGACCCCTGGCTGCAACAGACCGACCCGACATGGGACAGGGAGAATGCGTACATGTTGCGGCCGCGAGCCCTCCTAGGTGTCACTTTGCCAAGGAATCACTTTCTGCGGCTTTGATTTTGCCCTCGTCGAGCCAGCCCGCTCGCATACGCACGTCGTTATGAGAATGGAGTTTGCCCGGGCGCAAGGCGAAGTGACTTTTGCTACGACAGTGACTGAAGGCGCGCCGTAGCCCCATGCATTTCCAATTACGTCGCATTGAGCAATCCATCGCGATCCGACCTACGCGTCTGAGGCAAGCAGTGCCGAGATGGAACGCAAGCTTGCGCGGAACGCGGCGACCTTTCGGTTCATCTAACCCATGTAAGTGCGTCTATGCGGACTTTTCTAAATGCATCGACCCGTCGTCCAGTCCCGGAGGGCTGATCGTGTGGTAAAGCGGCCTCCACCCTGGCGAAAGCAGCGATCTGCGTAATGTTCAGGAATGGCAAAAGCACGTCTGGGCGCCAGACGAGCCAGAAATATCGACAAGGAGAGAGATCGGTGAAGACATACCTATGCATACCTGAACGCATGCGACTCGTTCGCTTAATACGGTCACAAATGGATTCGCGACATCACGCGTTTCTTCGCAAGTTGCATGAGCTGGCCGTGTTAGGCATGGCAAGCATGGTGGCTGTGCTGGTCGCGGGATGCGGGGGTGGTTCTGCGCAGCCCGATAGTTCGAGCGATGAGGCCGCGCTAGTTGCACAAGGCAAGCAGATTTTCCGCTTCGATACTTTCGGTGACGAGTCGCAATGGAGCGATACACTGCGCATGCATGAAGTGATCGCGGCGGCAGTCGATCCCACCACAGCATTGTCGGTTGGACTGAAGGTAGATGCGGAAGCTTTACCGCCGGCCGTGGTGCAAGGAATCCAGAACGGCAGTGTCGATCTGAAGAGCCCCGACACGACGATAGCATTGTTGAAGCTGAATGCAGTCGTTGGTGTTCAGGGCAAGGTCGAAACCGTCGGTGGCAAGGACACCCTGACCCGCGTGGGAATCACCTGCGCCCTCTGTCATTCGACCGTGGACGATTCATTCGCGCCTGGTATCGGCAAGCGGCTGGACGGCTGGCCCAATCGTGATCTCAATCCAGGGGCGATCATCGCGCTGTCGCCTGCGCTGAGCGCGGCTACAAAGCTGGTCTATAACTCCTGGGGCAAAGGCAAGTACGACCCTCGGTTCAACCAGGATGGAATGAATGGCCCGCAAGTGATCCCCCCTGCATACGGTCTCAGCGGCATTCACCGCATCACATCCACGGGGGATGGCGAAGACATCGCGTATTGGAATCGCTATGTAGGCGTCACCCAGATGGGTGGACACGGATCGTTCTCCGACCCGCGCACTGGTGTCAATATCACGAATGGCTCGGACGACCTGATCACGTCGAAGCTGCCGGCATTGCAGGCGTATCAGCTTAGCCTGAATGCGCCCCCAGCTCCGGCAGGTAGCTTTGATACGGTCGCAGCCGTGCGGGGACAGCGCGTCTTCAATGGAGCGGGCACCTGTAGTACCTGCCACAGCGGGATCGAGATGACGGACGCCAATTCGCGGCTGCATCCAGTCAGCGACGTGGTGAGCGAGCCGGAGCCGAATGGAGCTCCCAGCTACGCATCGCGCAGCGCGACCAAGCAGTACCGAACTGCACCTCTGGCCGGGATTTGGCAGCATGCGCCTTATTTCCACAATGGGAGTGCAGCAACGCTCGAAGCAGTGGTGCAGACCTACAACACGAAGAAGTCCCTGGGATTGAACAATGCCGATATGTCCGATCTTGTCGAGTATCTCAAGTCCCTGTAGCCATTGTGCGGATTGAAGTACATCGAGTATATGAACGCGCGCAGCAGCTGGGCTACGCCCATGGATAGCACCAGGCATTGTGAGCGGGGTTGCATCCGGCTACGCGCGTTCGCTTTGTTGACTGCGGGGGCGTGGGTCGGAACCGCTGCGGCGCAGGACGTCGTGCGCATCGACCCGCTGGTGATCACCGCGACGCGGATCGAAGAGCGGGCGTTCGATCTGCCGGTGGCGATCGACAGCATCGGTGCGGCGCGGATCCAGCAGGGACAGCTGCAGATCAACCTGTCCGAATCGCTGTCGCGCGTTCCGGGCCTGGTCGTGCAGAACCGCTGGAACTACGCGCAAGACCTGCAGGTTTCCTCGCGCGGCTTCGGCGCCCGAGCGAGCTTCGGCGTGCGCGGCATACGGCTCTACCAGGATGGCATTCCGGCGACGATGCCGGACGGGCAGGGCCAGACCGGAAGCTTCAGCCTGGCTTCGGCGCAGCGCATCGAAATCCTGCGCGGGCCGTTCTCGACCTTGTACGGGAATGCCGCCGGCGGCGTGGTCTCGATTTTCAGCGAAGACGGACCGCCCACACCGACAGCGCAGGCGCA
>DATMZQ010000538.1:0-16516 GCA_035573615.1 Burkholderiales bacterium
GCGAGCTTGCGTCGTTGCATGATCTGATAGCGCAGACCGATGGTAGTGGTTTCGTTGAAGCAGGCGTCGAATACGCTCTCGAGGTTTGGGATTTCAGCGAGCAACTGAATACGCATGGTCAGCCGGCCTTTTTTGCCGAAAGCCGGAGTTTGCAGCACATCCAGCACAGACGGATGCGCACGCAGTCTGTCCAGCGCAATTGCAAGGTCTTCGGGCGTCTGGTCGTCCACTTCGAACTGGACCTGCGCAACTTCGTCGCCGCCATGGCTTTCCCGGGTCTCGTCGAAGGCAAGCACGCGCAGGACATTGCTGATACCCGGAAATGTTCTCGTACCGAAACCGATGCCGGTGCGCAGCAGGCGGCGCGGGCGGCGCGCAGGTGCCTGCGTGCAACCGAGATGCCGAAGAATCGCGGCGCCTGTAGGTGTTACGCGCTCACCCTCGAGGCCATCATCGGCAAACTCGAAATCCCGAAGCAACAGCACCGTCGCGGGTGATGGGACGGGCAGCATGCCGTGTGCCGTCAGTACCTTGCCACGACCAAGCGGCAAGGTACTGACGGACCAAGTAGCACCCAGCGCATCGATCAAATACGCCGCACCGATAATGTCGGCAATCGAATCCCATTCGCCAAGTTCGTGAAAACTGACGGTCTCGATGTCTTTGCCATGCACTTTTGCTTCGGCCTCAGCGAGTACGCTGAACATTGCGATGGCGTGATCGCGCACGGCTGGCGCCAGAGCGCAGCTATGCAGATGGGAGCGAATGTCGGCGAAGGGCGTATGCGGGTGGTGATGAGCCGCCACCAGTAATTCAGCTGTACGCGGCTCGATGATACGGAAACGCAAACCAGTCAGTGCGTGATCCTGATGCTCCGCGAAACCGACATGAACTTCGGCCGGAAGACCAGCTGCGCGAATTGCCACCAGCATACCGTCCCGCAAATCGGGGAACGCATCCAGCATGGCGGCAATAAACATATCACCGGCTACGCCACCGACCGCGTCGAGATGGATATGCATGCCTGAACAATTAAGCCATGCGCAGCGATCAGGCCGCAGCGTGCTCCCGTTGCTTGCCAAGCATCGGATAGAGATTTCCCTTGGCGTCGAACTTAAAAGGTTCCGGGCTGCCCACAATCTCGAATTGCGACGGGTTCGCTTTGATAATTGGCAGCATCGGCTCGGAAACATGGATATCCATAATTTCCAGGGTCGTCGCGATGCGCACAATCCTGGTGTCCTGCGGCTTGACCCTGACGACCGTTTTTACCGCCAGCCGTATGGCATCTTCGTCGGTGTTCATGATGATCGGAATTGCACCACCATCGAGATACGTCGACGTGATGATATTCGCGTAAGTCTTGGCAACATCGAGTTCCTTGTACAGCTTCATCGTCGTGACATCCGCGCCGCCGATTCCGCATGCATTGCCGTGCGTTTCGGGGGTCAGACCCAGCACGGCGATTTTTTTCACAAAAGGCTTCATGTTCCATTCGATGAAGCGGCAGTTGCGTCCGGTGATGTTGGGATCCATGCCGGAACCGGAAATATTCTTGCCGATCTTCTCCACCACCAGCACGTCGATTTCGTCAAACTGCAGGCGCGGCATGAGTTCCTTGGCTTTTGCCAGCAATACCGGCTCGCGCGCAAAAATCTGTTCGGACGGGACGATCTCGATGATAGCGGTCTCGTCTGCGGCGTTTTCGACCATTGCAACGCCGAACAGCACGTTCTTCTTTGCAAGGATGAGTTTCGCCGTCTTCGGCAATAATTCACCGAACATGTCCATGCCATAGGTATGGAGCGTGGTTGCGCCGATGATTTTGCCCATGCCGATAGTCAGCATCTTGACGATGCCGGACTCGATCGGCGCGCGGAAATTCGTATGCGGTTTGACGCGCGGGATAATTACCACCGCGTCGGCTTCAGATGCCTGCTTGTCCATGTAAACCGGCATGCCGTCCTCGAGCTTGCCCAATTCAACGACTTCCATGCTGGACTTGATCGGGCAGCCAACGTAACTTTCGGTAATGCCGTAGCCCTCGAGCACTTCACGTTGTCCTTCGGCAGTCGCTCCGCCGTGGCTTCCCATGGCGGGAAAGATGAACGGCTTGGCGCCAAGCGCCTTCAGTTCGCTGACGACCGCTTTGGCGCATTCGGCGATGTTGTTGATGCCGCGCGAACCGCAACCGACGGCGATAGTCATGCCTGGCTTAACTTTGCTGCGCACTTCGGGGCGCTTGAACTGCTCGACGATCGCCTTGGTGACGCTGTCGAGTTTCTTGGTCGCGAACTTCTGGCGTACATGCACCATGCGGGGCAGCGCGATATCGAGTCCGCCGGCCATGTTCACTTCGATGCGATCACCGATCATTTCAGCCTCCTCCAGTATCGTTTTGGCGCCGCTAACCGTTGCAATGGCCATGCAGCGAAGAAAAGCATTTTACTCCAGTGCGCTAGTTCCTACCCGATCGGGAGCGCCCGGTACAGATCAAGGTATTGCCGTGCGCGCGCTTCCCAGCTGAAATCGCGCTGCATGCCATTCTTCTGCAGCTGTCTCCAGCTTCTCTGTTCAGCATAGACGCCAACGGCTCGGCGACAGTTCCGCAACATGGTCGGCGCATCCAGCGGCGAGAACACAAAACCGGTTGCCGTGCGGTTTTTCAACGTCGCAGGGATGCAGTCGACCACTGAATCAAGCAGTCCGCCGGTCCCGTGTACCAGCGGGGGAGTGCCATAGCGTTGACTGTACATCTGGTTAAGGCCGCATGGTTCAAAGCGCGAAGGCATGGCGAAAATGTCCGCCCCCGCTTCGATCTGGTGTGACAGGCTCTCATCGAATCCAATCTGTACGGCGATCTGGCCGGGATGATCGGCGGCAAGTTCCTGGAATCGAGTCTGCAACGCTGGGTCGCCGGAGCCGAGAACGGCCAGCTGCGCGGGGAATTCCACTAGGTCTGCCGCGATGTCCGCCAATACGTCGAGTCCTTTTTGGCCGGTCATACGACTTACCGAACCGAATAATGGCGTCAGCGGCGCATCCTGCAATCCCATGCGCAGTTGCAGCGCCCGCTTGTTGTCCTGCTTAGCCGCCAGCCGGGACGCGTTGTAATAGCGCTCGATATACGGATCCGACTCCGGATCCCAGGCGTCGACGTCGATGCCGTTGAGGATACCGGTCAGCACGTTTGCGCGATGCGATAGCAGGCCCTGGAAGCCCATGCCCAGGGGCTCGCTTTGGATTTCGCGCGCATAGCTTGGACTTACAGTCGTGATGCGATCGGCGAACTGCAGTCCGCCCTTCAGGAACGAAAGGTTACCGTAAAACTCCACGCCATCAATGGTGAATGCTTGCGGAGGCAAGCCGAGGCGATTTGCGCTTTGCTGCGGGAAAATACCCTGGAATGCCAGATTGTGGACCGTCATGATGGTGCGAGCGCGCGCGCCCTGCACGTAATTCAGGTATACCGGTGTAAGGCCGGTCTGCCAGTCGTTGCAGTGGACGATATGTGGTTGCCATGCCGCAAACGGTGAGCTGGGTGTCGACAGCAGCGCACCCACATAGGAGAACAGTCCAAAGCGCAGGTCGTTGTCGGGCCAGTCGGTGCCATTGCTATCCTGATAGGGCCCGCCGCCACGATCGTAAATGGGACACTCGACGACGAACAATGGCAATCCGGATGGAAGTTTCGATGCAACCAGGCTGGCGGCGGGAACACCAGGCAGCCCTGGCAGCGCCGCGACGCGACTCTTCGTTTTGAGCGCCTCCATGACTTGTGGATACCCCGGTACCAGCACACGGACGTCCACGCCAAGCGCATTTAACGCCACCGGCAGCGCCGCGCTGACGTCCGCAAGTCCGCCGGTCTTGATCAGGGGCACGACTTCCGAAGTCGCAAATAGCACTTTCAGTTTTTCGGCGGCAGCCATTGTTGGTTTTATGGTCAGGAGAATTCAGTGTTTCGCTGTGCCGTAGACCTGGCATGCATAAGGACCACTGCCTTAGAGCGCGACTCGCTGACTACAGACATGCGCCAGCCTGGCGCCTCTGGACGCTCATGCCGTTCACGGTGCGTCGCAGCGCAGGATCAGCGCGCCCAATGGGGGCAGCGTTATGTCGGCCGATTGACCATGCCCCATCCACGGAAAGGGCTGCGATTGAATGATTCCCGCATTGCCCGAATTCGAGCCGGCATAGAAAGAGGAATCGCTATTGAATACTTCCCGCCACGCGCCGGGTCTGGGCAGGCCAACGCGATAACCGTGCCGCGGCACCGGTGTGAAATTCAACGCCACCACGACGCCCGAACCATCGCGTGCGCGACGTTCGAAACACAGCACCGACTGGTCAGCATCATTGCAGTCGATCCAGCGAAAGCCTTCCGGCTCGAAGTCCAATTCATGCAATGCGGCTTCGTTGCGGTACAGGCGGCAAAGATCGCGCACCATGGACTGCACGCCTTGGTGCCAGCCAATGCCAAGCAGCCCCCAGTCGAGTTCTGCGCTGGCGCGCCATTCGCGGCCCTGCGCAAACTCATTCCCCATGAAATTGAGCTTCTTGCCAGCCGAGGCAAACTGATAAGCGATTAGCAGCCGGACATTGGCAAACTTTTGCCACGCGTCGCCGGGCATCTTGGACAGCAGCGACCCTTTGCCGTGCACGACTTCGTCGTGCGAAAGGGGCAGCAAAAAGTTTTCGCTGTACGCGTAGATTTGTCCGAATGTGAGTTGATTATGGTGAAAACGGCGGTGCACCGGATCGTTTTTCATGTAGGACAAGGTGTCATTCATCCAGCCCATGTTCCACTTCATAGAAAACCCCAGGCCGCCCAGATAGACCGGACGCGAAACCATGGGCCACGCAGTGGATTCCTCGGCGCAGGTCAGCGCACCGGGAAAGTCGCGATGGACCATTACGTTCAATTCGCGCAAGAACGCGATGGCATCCAGGTTTTCCCGACCTCCGTGCTTGTTGGGAATCCATTCGCCGGCCTTGCGTGAGTAATCCAGGTAAAGCATCGAGGCGACTGCGTCGACTCGCAAGCCATCCAGGTGGCATTCCGCAAGCCAGTAGTGCGCACTCGACAGCAGGAAGCTCTTCACCTCATTGCGGCCGTAATTAAAGATGTGCGTGCCCCAGTCCTGATGGAAACCCAGGCGCGGATCCTCATGCTCGTAAAGCGCGGTACCGTCAAACCGCGCCAGGGAAAAAGCGTCGGTCGGAAAATGCGCCGGCACCCAATCCAGAATGACGCCAATACCGGCCTGGTGGCAGGCCTCCACGAATGCCTTGAATGCGTCGACCCCGCCAAACCGGCTGGTCGCCGCGAAATATCCAGTGGTCTGGTAGCCCCAGGATTCGTCCAGCGGATGTTCGGATACGGGCAACAGTTCGATATGCGTAAATCCCATTTCCAGGACGTACGGGATGAGACTCTGCGCCAGTTCTGCATAGGTGTAGAAACGGCCATCAGGGTGACGCCGCCAGCTGCCGGCATGGACTTCGTAAATATTGACGGGAGCATGAAGCCAGTCCCAACGCGAGCGCTTGCCCATCCATTCCTCGTCGCGCCAGACATGGTCATTCGCAACGACTTGCGCAGCGTTACCGGGACGCAATTCATGCGCGCGCGCATACGGATCGGTCTTGACGAAAACTTCACCCGTGCTGCGATTGCGGATTTCGTAGCGATACAGTGCGCCAACGTCGATGCCGGGAACGAACAACTCCCAGACTCCACTCAGGCCATGCGAGGACATCGGGTTGGTACGTCCGTCCCAGCGGTTAAACTCTCCGACTACGCTGACCCGTGCTGCATTCGGTGCCCAGCAGGCAAAGCGAACCCCGCGGACGCCCTCGCGCTGCTCAACATGGCTGCCAAGCATGCGATACGCTTGCTCGAGCCGGCCCTCATTGAACAGATACAAATCGTCCGCGCCAATGACCGGCGCAAACGTGTACGGGTCCAACGTCTCGAATTCGCGGGCGGATTCTTTCACCTTCAAAGTAACGGGATGAGGTGGCGGCTCACGACCTTGCCAGGCGAAGATTCCGAGCGGATGGACGCGTTTCATGGCAGCGAATCCGCTCTGGGTGCGTACTGCTATGCTGCTGGCGTAAGGACGGAACACGCGCAGAGACCAGTCCGAGCCGGCACGATGCAGTCCGAGCACGCTGAACGGATCATGGTGGCGGGCGTGCGCCAAGGCGTCGAGATCGTCGGCGGCGGGTAATTGGGCAGTAGCAGGCATGGTGGCGGGAAGGGACAGCGTTCGGTACTGGAATTCGTGACGACGGGCGACGTCACCCCTATTATAAGCAGAGCACTGCGCTTGCGGACTTTCTTTGATGGTAACGATGAACCGGATAGCAGGTGCCGCGGTCGGTCAGGCATGGGCATAGGCCGGAAGGCGGGATCCCGAATCCGATCATTCAAGATGCACCAGGAACCTTATGATTGACACCGACCTGAATGTCCGCTTCGTCAGCTTGCTGACCAAGAATACTTACGCGCTGGTACTGGCAGGGGGACGCGGAAGCCGGCTTAAAAATCTGACCGACTGGCGCGCCAAACCGGCCGTGCCCTTCGGTGGCAAATTCCGCATCGTCGATTTCCCGATGTCAAACTGCGTGAATTCCGGCATTCGCCGCATCGGCGTGGCCACGCAGTACAAGTCGCACAGCCTCATTCGGCACATCCAGCGCGGCTGGAGTTTTCTCGATGGACGCTTCGAGGAATTCGTGGACATCCTGCCTGCCTCGCAGAGAACGGCAGAAGAAAACTGGTATCTCGGTACGGCCGATGCGGTTTACCAGAATCTGGACATTCTGCGCGCCTATGGTCCGGACTATATCCTCGTGCTGGCGGGCGACCACATCTATAAAATGGATTACGGAAAAATGCTCGCTTACCATGTCGCCAAGAACGCTGACATGACGGTTGCGTGCCTCGAAGTGCCGCGGATGGAAGCCACTGCGTTCGGCGTCATGCACATCAACGAAAACTGGCGCGTCACCGACTTCGTGGAAAAACCTGCCGATCCTCCCTCCATACCGGGGCGGGCCGACATGGCATTGGCCAGCATGGGCATCTACGTATTCAATGCGCCGTTCCTGTATGAGCAGCTTGCGCGCGACACCGCGACGCCAAATTCCAGCCACGATTTCGGCAAGGATCTCATTCCGCACGTGGTGCCACGCTACGGCGTTTACGCGCAGCGCTTCGACGACAGCTGCGTCGGCCAGGGCGGCCAGCCTGCCTACTGGCGGGACGTTGGGACGGTGGACGCGTACTGGGAGTCGAACCTGGATCTGACGCGAGTGACCCCCGATTTGAACATGTACGACAAGGACTGGCCGATTTGGACGCACCAGGAACAATTACCTCCGGCCAAGTTCGTATTCGACGATGATGGCCGCCGCGGCTCCGCTGTCGACTCGGTCGTATCCGGCGGTTGCTTGATCAGTGGAACCTCCATCAAGCGGTCCCTGCTATTTTCAAACGTCCGTGTACACAGCTACGGCAGCATCGATGACTCCGTAATACTCCCGGACGTTATCGTGAACCGGCATGTCAAACTCCGCTGCACCATCGTGGACAAGGGCTGTGTACTGCCGGAAGGTTTAACCGTAGGTTTCAACCCGGAACAAGACCGCCGGAGATTCCATGTGTCGGAGCGTGGTATCACCCTGATCACACCCGAAATGCTTGGACAGGAAGTTCTTCACCAACGCTAAAACGGTACGCCGGGCGCAACCGTTAGTCATTCCTCTCATTCACATTTATGATCGCCGAGAAAAAACTCGACCTGGCCATCCTATGGCACATGCATCAGCCGGACTTCCGCGACCATGCGACAGGTGAGTTCGCGCAGCCCTGGGTGTATCTGCACGCCATCAAGGATTACAGCGACATGGCCGCGCATCTCGAAGCCCACCCGGGTGTGCGCGTTACACTTAACTTCACGCCGGTATTACTGGACCAGTTGGAGGACTACAGCGACCAATTCTCGACCGGACAGTTCCGCGATCCGCTGCTGCGCCTGCTTGCGCAACCGCATTTGGAGCAGGTCGGCCCAGTTGAACGCAATCTTGCACTGGCGGCCTGCTTCAAGGCTAACCGGCAGAAGCTGATCGATCCGTATCCGGCCTACAAAAGGCTGCTGGAATTCGCGCGTCTGGCGCAGGAGCAGGGCGATGCCGGCGCAAGCTATCTGTCGGCGCAGTATCTCTCTGACCTGTTGAGCTGGTATCACCTCTCCTGGATGGGCGAAACAGTGCGCCGTCAGTACCCGGTGTTGCCCGCACTGATCGCCAAGGCACATGGTTTTTCGCACGACGACCGCATGCAATTGCTGCACATCATTGCGCACGAGGTACGCCAGGTTATTCCGCGTTACCGCACGTTGTTCGAAGCAGGACGCATCGAACTGACGACCACACCGGAATACCATCCGATCGGCCCATTGCTGCTGTCCTTTGAATCAGCCCTTGAAGCAGCACCCGGCTCGCCGCTGCCGCAGAGCACACATTATCCGGGCGGCGACGAACGTGCGCGCGCGCAGACGGAAGCTGCGCAGCAAAGCCACGCGAGGCGCTTCGGCCGGCAACCGAGAGGCATGTGGCCCGCAGAAGGCGCAGTGTCGAGCGATTTTGCCAATCTGCTGGCGGAGGCCGGATTCGAATGGATTGCGAGCGGCGAGGGCGTTCTGGTTCACACTTTGAAAGAACACGGTGACGCACTATCCGAGCGGCCGCAGTATCTATACCGGCCTTACCGCCTGGAGAAAGGCCAGAACACCATCGTCTGTTTCTTTCGAGACGACCGGCTCTCTGATCTGATTGGCTTCGAATATGCAAAATGGCATGGGAAAGACGCCGCCGAACATTTCGTTGCAGCCCTTTCGGACATTGCCAATGGCGTGACGGACCAGCAACGGCCAGTGGTCAGCGTGATACTGGATGGCGAAAATGCCTGGGAGTATTACCCCTACAATGGCTACTACTTCCTGGACGAGCTTTATGGCGCGCTGGAAGGCCATGGGGAAATAGCCACCACTACCTTTACGCAACTGCTCGATGAAAAACGTGAAGCCACGCCGCTGCCTGCATTGGTAGCCGGCAGCTGGGTATACGGTAATCTGGCCACATGGATCGGCAGTGCCGACAAGAACCGCGCATGGGATCTACTATGCGCGGCGAAACAAAGTTTTGATGCCGTTAGCCACAGCGGCCGCCTCGAAGGCGGCGAGCTGAAACGCGCCAGGCGCCAGCTGGCCGATTGCGAGGCGTCCGACTGGTGCTGGTGGTTCGGAGATTACAATCCAGCGGAATCGGTAATGGCATTCGATGCGCTATTCCGTAGCAAGCTCAGGCATCTTTACGGACTGCTAAAACTGCCCGCGCCCGCGGAGCTCAACCTGCCCGTAAGCCGCGGCAAGGCAGACTCGGAAGCCGTCAATGCGATGCGCCGTGCATCGTAACTGCGCCGGCGCCGGTTCGGCTTTCAGTTCGTGGTGTTGCGCACAGCGGACGGCACCACAGAACCCTGGGGATGAAACGGCCACATGAACAAGAAAGTCTCGCTGCTGTTCGGTGTACACGCGCACCAGCCGGCCGGCAATTTCATAGGGGTAATCGACGATGCGCATGCGCGTTGTTACAAACCTTTCCTCGAAACCGTGCATGGATACCCGCAGTTCAAATTGTCGGTTCACTTCAGCGGCTGGCTGCTGGATGTATTACTCCAGAGATTTCCCCAAGACATGGCGAAACTGCGCGACATGGTGGGGCGCGGCCAGGTCGAAATGTTCGGTGGAGGCGACACGGAGCCGGTACTGGCGTCGATTCCGGAGCGCGACCGCCGGTCGCAGCTTGCGGCTTTGTCCAGCCGGCTGGAAGCGTCTTTGGGCCAGCGGCCACGCGGCGCCTGGCTTACCGAACGGGTGTGGGAATCATCGGTCGCCTCGGCGCTGGTCGATTCCGGGATCCGTTATGTCACCGTGGATGACTATCATTTTCTCTGCGCCGGCAAGCTCGGCGAGGAGTTGACCGGTTATTTCTCAACGGAAGAAAGCGGTAAACGCCTGGATCTTTTTCCAATCTCGGAAGCGCTGCGTTACCGTATCCCGTTTTCCACCGCGCAGGAGGCAATCCAGTATCTCGAATCGCTTGCCTCTGAGCCCGGTACCCCAGCCGCCATCTATTTCGATGACATCGAAAAACTCGGCATTTGGCCGGAAACCTATGCGTGGGTATACGAAAAGCAGTGGCTCAAGCAGTTCATCGAAGGCGTGCTGGCCTCTCCAGTCATCCAGCCTGCGCTGTATCGGGATTTCCATAACCTGCAGCACACGCGCGGCGTGGTGTATCTGCCGACTACTTCATACATCGAGATGAATGAATGGACGCTCAATGCCGACCGTGCCGACCGCTATGCGGAACTGATCAAGCGTGAAAAAGACCACAACCGCTATGAGCAGATGAAACCTTTCCTGCGTGGCGGCATCTGGCGCAATTTCATGTCGCGCTACGCAGAATCGAACTGGATGCACAAGCGCATGCAACAGCTCTCTGCGCGTCTCGCTGTTCTTGATGAGGCCGCAACACCGCGCATGCTGGAACTACTGCACCTGACTCAGGCCAATGACGCGTACTGGCACGGGTTGTTCGGCGGTCTTTATTTGCCGCATCTGCGCCGCGCGGTGTGGAATGCGCTGATCGAGCTGGAAGCACTGCTCGACGCTGCCACGCCCCGACAGCCAGTTGCTTCCGACCTCGACATGGACGGATGCGATGAGTTTTTCATCGGGAACGGTACTTTGCAGGCCGTGGTTCGCGACGACGGATTGGGTGCGATTCACGAGTTTGATGACTACCGGCTGCGACACAACTTTGGCGATACGCTGGCACGGCGGCCCGAGCACTACTATCGCAAGATCCGGGATAACGACGCCTCACACGATCGGCATAAGGCAGACGGCATAGCGTCCGCGCACGATCGCGTCAATTTTCGTCATCCGGTATCTGTCGCGGATCTCGTGGCGGATCGGGTGCCGCGCGTTCTATTCCTCGATCGCCAGAATGGCGACACGGTTCGATACCACCGGCCAAGGGCCCAGAGTAGTGGCAGCGTCAAGCTATCCGCAGACAGAATCGAAAAACGCATCGCGATCGAAAGTGACCGGCTTACGGTCGAATACAAGCTTGAATCTGGAGTGGCGCCCCTGCAAACCGAGATCAATTTGGCCATGCCAAGTTGCGATGGGTTTCTCGGCCGCTACGTGATCAATGGCGAAGTGCCCGGCGGTTTTGGTCAATCGTTCACGTGGCAAGGTGTTACCCGCGTTGCACTCGAAGATCGCGTACTGGGTGGTCGCGTGGTACTGCAATGCAGTCAGCCAGTCACAGTCAGCGCGGCCCCGCACCGTACGGTGTCTCAATCGGAGGACGGTTTCGAGAAGATCATGCAAGCCGTCACGTTGATGGCGATTGCGCCAGCCGGCACTTATTCGCTTACATTGCACTCGGAAATCTTGCGCGATTGACACGCCAACGCCAGCGGCGAACATGGCTTGGTGGCGCGGTACTGCGCCGGCGTTCGTGAGGTCATGCAGGTGGCTGCGTCGCTTTTTCTTTCGTTGCCTTGCTGGCACTGGCCACCCCTTGCTTAGGCTCCGACGGCACCGCGTCACCATTCTGTACGACGCATTCGGGGACGCCTCCGGCCTCACCAAGAACTGGGGATTCGGGTGCACTGGTGGAATACCGCGGGATGCGCATTCTCTTCTACACCGGCAACAACCCGGAGGTGTTTGCCCACAATGCAGCCGCTGCCGGAGTGGATCTTGGCCATCTCAATTTCGCGATTGTTTCGCACCGGTTAAGTTCGTAAAGCAGCCTGGACGGTGCTAAAGCATCGTCGGTGCAACGCCACATCGCGTTCGCTGGCAATCCGACCCGAAGTCGTCTATAAATCTGCGAACCTCCAATTTGGAGGGCAGCGTCCAGTTTCAAATGAGGAGGCGGAAATGGCGGAGCAAACTTCGCGTCGCGGGTTCCTGAGGTCGTCTGCGCTCGGATTAGGCGCAGGTGTCACCGCACTTGCGGCCGCAGGCTGCACTGGTGGCGTCACCGCCACCGGACCAAGCGCGAACAAACTGAACGAAGTCCTCAAACGCGGCACGGTGATCGTTGGCACCGGCAGCACTAATCCGCCCTGGCATTTTGAAGACGAAAAGGGAGACCTGCAGGGCTTCGACATCGAAATGGGCCGTTTGCTGGCCAAAGGCTTGTTCGATGACCCGGCCAAGGTTCAGTTCGTGCGTCAGGCGTCCGACGCCCGAGTGCCAAATTTGCAGACTGGTCAAGTCGATGTCGTATTTCAGTTCATGACGGTTACCGCCCAGCGCGCGCAGCTGGTTGCGTTCTCCATCCCCTACTATCGAGAAGGCGTCGGCACGCTATTGCGGCGGGACAGCGCACATGCGGGCGCGCTCGATCTTGCCAAAGCTAGAAAGAAGATCAAAGTATCCATCCTGCAAAATGTCTATGCGGAGGGCTTGGTGCACGCGGCGATTCCTCAGGCGGAAGTGATGCAGTTCGACTCTGTAGCAAACGCGGTGCTCGCACTCGACGCGGGGCGGGTAGAAGCAGCTGCAATCGATGATTCGACTGTACGCTGGCTGGTGCGCCAGAACCCGGACAAATACAAGTCCGGTAACTACGGCTGGTCGCCACAGACCTATGCTGCGGCGGTACGGCAAGGGGACCCCGCGTGGCTGAACTTCGTCAACACCGTGCTGCACGAAAGCATGACCGGCGTCGATTTCGACGCCTATGCGAGCGGATTTGAAAAATACTTCGGCGTGAAACTGGCGCCGCCGCCAGTGGGTTTCCCGGTCGAGTTCGGCTTGCGCCACACGTAGCATCGTCAGGCCGGAACCATGTACCAGTTCAACTGGCGCCCGGTCTTCGACAATTTCGATTTGCTGCTTAAAGGGCTTGGCCTTGCCGTGGCCATTGCCTTGCTATCGTTGACAATTGGCAGCTTGATCGGACTCGCAGCAGCCTTTGGGCGCACGCACGGGCCGCCTCCTTTGCAGTGTTTGACTACCGCCTATGTCGAGCTGGTACGCAATATCCCGCTACTGCTGATCATCTACTTCGTCTACTTCGGCCTGCCGTTGCTGGGTGTCAGCATGCTGGACAACCTCTGGTCCTTCGTCCTTGCTCTGGCGCTGTACGCCGGTGCCTATCTGACGGAAATCTTTCGCGCCGGCATCGCCGGCGTCGGTAAAGGGCACATTGACGCCGCGCGCTCACTTGGTATGACGAGACTCCAGGTGATTCGGCATATCACACTGCCCCTGATGGCCCGCGTCGTGCTGCCTTCGCTCGGCAATACGCTGATTTCGCTGTTCAAGGATACGTCGGTGGCGTCAGCGATCGCGGTCCCGGAACTCACATATGGTGCGATCCGTATCAATGTAAATACCTGGCGCGTCATCGAGGTCTACCTCGTCGTGGCCGCGCTTTATCTCGCAACTTGTTACGCCATCGCGGGATCGCTGCGATGGATCGAGCGCCGTTGGGCAATTGTCCAGTGATGCCGATGATACTGGCCGGTTTACCGCTCATCCTGCACGGCCTGCTGGTCACCGCCACGATTTCGCTTGCGGTCCTGCTCCTGGGAACAGTGCTTGGCATTTTTGGCAGCCTGTCGCTGCTGTACGGCGCAAATGTCCTGCGCTGGTGCGTGCGCATCTATGTCGATGTGTGCCGCAGCATCCCACACCTGGTGCTGATATTTGCAATCTTCTACGGTTTGCCGGCACTGGGCCTGCAGGTTCCGGCCATCGTTGCCGGCATTCTGGCGCTGGGACTATTCTGCGGCGCCCACATGTCGGAGATTTTTCGCGGTGGCGTCGAATCGATTCCGCACGGACAGATGGATGCCGCTAAATCCATCGGACTGACTTTCGCACAGCGCCTGCGCCATATAATTTTCCCGCAGGCCCTCGGCCGTATCCTGCCGGCCTGGGTCAACACGGCTGTCGAAATCGTGAAGTCCTCCTCGCTGGTTTCACTGGTCAGCGTGGTGGACCTCACCATGGCGATTCAGCAAATCGTCGGACGCACGCGCGAAGCCCTGCTGTTTTACGCGGTGGCAGCCATGCTCTATTTCGCAATCAATTTCACATTGTCCATCACCGGCCGGCGTTTGGAGAGAAAACTTGCCCACGGCTGACGCCATGCCAGAGGTGAACCGCAACATCGTGGTGTTGCAGGGGCTTGCCAAACGCTTCGCAGCGGCGCACATACTGCGCGGCGTGAACCTCGAAGTAACCCGCGGCGAAGTATTGGTCATTATCGGTCCGAGCGGCTCCGGCAAGACTACGCTGCTGCGCTGTATCAACTTCCTCGAGGACTACCAAGGCGGCCGCATTTTTGTGGATGGTGAACTGGTCGGTTACGAGGAGGCCGATGGGAAGCGTACCCGGCGTTCAGATGCGGCAATTGCGCGCATGCGCGCTGATGTTGGCATGGTATTCCAGAGTTTCAATCTGTTTCCGCACATGACGGCGCTGGACAATGTGATGCTGGGACTGTGCAGCGTACGCAAGCTTTCCGCCGCAGCCGCGCGGTGCAGTGCCGCGTCCTGGCTGGAACGCGTCGGTCTGGGGGACAAGATGGCTGCTTTTCCCGCGCAACTCTCCGGCGGCCAGCAGCAGCGCGTCGCCATTGCGCGGGCGGTCGCCATGGAACCAAAAGTAATGCTGTTCGACGAGGCGACTTCTGCACTTGATCCGGAACTGGTGAATGAAGTGCTGGGCGTGATGGCGGATCTCGCCCGCAGCGGCATGACCATGCTGGTCGTCACGCATGAAATGCGTTTTGCCCGCGAAGTCGGCCATCGCGTTGTATTCATGGACCAGGGCGTGATTGTCGAACAAGGCAAGCCGCAGCAGATTTTTGACAGACCGGAGTCCGACCGGTTGCAGGCCTTCCTCGGCCATTTCGCCGGCAACAGCTAAAACGCACGCGCTTGGATTGCGGTCTCGCTGCGCCCCTGAAGCCGCTTCACCCATGCAGCGCCCGCTCGACCGCTGCATCTATGCCGCGCAGCGCACCTGTTGTAGGCTTCCTGCATTCGTTTAGCCGCGCATGGAATGGAGAGAAGCATGACTAAAAGGAAAAACCCGGAGGAATTGCGCAGCCACCGCTGGTACGGCGCGCAGGATCTGCGCTCCTTCGGTCACCGTTCGCGCACGCTGCAAATGGGATTCGCGCACGAAGACTACAAGGGCAAGCCGGTTATCGCGATCATCAATACCTGGAGCGATATCAACAACTGCCATTCGCACTTTCGCCAACGCGCCGAGGAGGTCAAGCGCGGCGTCTGGCAGGCGGGCGGCTACCCGCTTGAGATGCCGGCCATTGCGCTGGCAGAAGTTTTCCAGAAACCGACCACGATGATGTACCGCAACTTCCTGGCCATGGAAACCGAGGAACTCCTGCGCTGTTATCCCGTCGACGGCTGCGTGCTCATGGGTGGATGCGACAAGACCACGCCCGGGTTATTAATGGGCGCCATCAGCATGAACATTCCCGCGATCTTCATGCCTGCCGGGCCGATGCTGCGTGGCAACTGGCAAGGCAAGACGTTAGGCTCGGGGTCGGACGTCTGGAAATACTGGGATGAACTGCGGGCAGGCAATATCACTGAGCGTGACTGGACGGAAATCGAGCAAGGCATTGCGCGCTCGGCCGGTACCTGCATGACTATGGGTACGGCCTCGACCATGACAAGCGTCGCGGAAACGCTCGGCTTCAGCTTGCCAAACTCTTCGACCATTCCAGCCGTCGACTCGAACCATAGCCGGATGGCAGATTACAGCGGCAGGCGCATCGTCGAAATGGTGTGGGAGGATCTCAAACCGAGCGACATCCTCACCGAGAAATCGTTTGATAACGCCATTCGCGTGCTGATGGCGCTGGGCGGCTCCACGAATGGATTAATTCACGTAATCGCCATGGCAGGCCGCGCCGGCATCAAGATTCCGCTGGAGCGCTTCGAGCGAATCGGCCAGCGCACACCCTACCTCGTGAATATGCGGCCCTCGGGCAAGTATCTCATGGAGGACTTTTACTATGCCGGGGGCCTCGCCGGCATGCTGGAAGGCATGCGCGAATTGCTCGACACCGATCAGCTAACGTGTACCGGAAAAACACTGGGGGAAAACATCGCTGGAGCCAAAATCCATAATCCCGACGTCATTCGCACACCGGACAAGCCCATGCAGCCGGAAGGCGGGCTGATCGTGTTGCGAGGCAATCTCGCGCCTGATGGCGCAGTCATTAAATCAACCGCCGCTGATCAGAAATTGCTAAAACATGCCGGCCGCGCCATGGTGTTCGATGACTACAATGACATGGCCGCGCGGCTCGATGATCCCCATCTGGATGTCGATGCCAATTCGGTTCTGGTGCTGCGCAATGCAGGTCCGCTCGG
>DATMZQ010000539.1:0-4867 GCA_035573615.1 Burkholderiales bacterium
TCGGCCGAAGTCCGGATCTCGGTGATGCCCGCGACGTGCAAGGTCACCGCGGCGGACAGGATAATGAAGAAAGCGATCAGGTTGGAAAACCCCATGCCGACGTAAGTATCGATCTTGATGCGACGCAGGTGGGCTCTTGCATCAACCGGCGTGCTTTTCAGCGATGAGCCGTGGCCGCCACGCAGCTCCTCGACTTCCTGCGATGCTTGCCAGAAGAACAGGTAGGGGCTGATGGTAGTGCCGAACACTGCAACAACGACAGCGATGAAATCAGGATTGAACGACAGGGTTGGCGCGAACGACTGCTGGATGGCACGCGCCCAGTCGATATGCACCGAGAACGCCACCGCCACGTAAGCCAGCAGCGAAAGCGTCAGCCATTTCAGCACGCGCACGTAACGATGGTAAGGGATGAATACCTGCAGCAGCAGGCTGACCACGCCAAAGATGATGGCATGGCCGTGTTCGCCACCGCCGATGACAAGCTGCAGCGCCTCGCCCATTGCTGCGATATCCGCAGCGATATTGATGGTGTTTGCCACCACCAGTAGCGCAACTACCATCAGCAGCACCCAGCGCGGATACAGCCGGCGGATGTTGGCCGCCAGACCTTCGCCGGTGACCCGGCCAATACGGGCACTCACGATCTGGATGCCCACCATCAGCGGGAAGGTGACGAGCGAAGTCCATAGCATGTCCAGTCCGAATTGCGCGCCGGCCTGGGAATAGGTGGCGATGCCGCTTGGATCATCGTCCGCGGCCCCGGTGATAAGACCCGGTCCGAGTTTGCGCAGGAATGATTCTTTTTTGTTTGCAGGCGGTCCGCTCATGTGTTTTCCAGGAGCACAAAGCGATGAGCAAATCTTGCTCGTGCTGTGCCGCCGCTCTAACGCCGGTTCACGGGAGTCGTTGACGCTGCGCCGCTATGCGAGCGCATGCGCCGCGTTAAATGCCCGCGGTTACTTCGGCGCCGCGCGCACGCCGGCCCTTCTGCCAGGTGCGCATCCGTTCCAGGTAAAGATAGATCACCGGCGTAATGTACAAGGTCAGCAGTTGCGACACCAGCAATCCGCCGACGACCGCGAGGCCGAGCGGCCTGCGTGCTTCCGATCCGGCGCCGAATCCAAGCGCGATCGGCAGAGTACCCATCAGCGCCGCTGCGGTCGTCATCATGATCGGCCGGAAGCGGATGAGGCAAGCCTCGTAGATCGCCTGCTCCGGGCGCTTGCCGTCCCGGCGCTGCGCTTCGATTGCGAAGTCGATCATCATGATTGCGTTCTTCTTGACGATGCCGATCAGCATGATCAGTCCGACGAACCCGTACATGTTCAGATCGAGCTTGAACAGCATCAGCGTCAGCAGCGCGCCAAAACCGGCGGTCGGCAGGCCGGACAGGATGGTGATCGGGTGAATATAGCTTTCGTACAGGATTCCGAGGATCAAATAGATCACGAAAATGGACATGATCAGCAGCATGCCCATGCCGGCCAACGACGACTGGAATGCTTGCGCGGTACCCTGAAAGCTCCCGATTACGGTCGGCGGGATACGCAGTTCAGTGATGAGGCCGTTGAGTTGCGCGATGGCCTCGCTCAATGAGACGCCCGGTTTCAGGTTGAACGACAGCGTGACCGAAGGCAACTGCCCCTGGTGGGTGACCGTCAGCGGGCTCACCCCGCGTTCGATGCGGGCCACCGACGACAGCGGGACCAGCGTGCCGGTGCCGGCACGCACGTATAGCAGGGACAATGCTTCAGGGCTCGCCTGGTACTCCGGTGCGAGTTCCATGATGACGAAGAACTCGTTACTCGGTGTATAAATGGTTGACACCTGGCGCGTGCCGAATGCACTGTACAGCGCATCTTCGACCTGGCCGGCGGTGACCCCGAGCGCGGACGCCTTGTCGCGATCGATCTGTACCTTTACCGTCGGATTGGTGATCTGCAGATCGCTATTCACGTCGATGAACGCAGGCAGGCTACGCATCTTGCTCTCGAGCAACGGCGCCCAGTGATACAACTCCTGGGTCTCGGCATCCTGCAGCGTGTACTGGTATTCGCTCTTGGTGACCTTGCCACCGATGCGTACTGGCGGAATATTCTGCAGGTACACCTTCATGCCGGGTATCGATTGAAGCTTTGGCCGCAACTCCTGGATGATGGCATCTGCAGGCAGCCTTTGCTTGCGCGGTTTCAGCCGGATGAAAATCCGGCCGAGATTCAGCGTCTGGCTCGATCCGGATGAAGAAGGCCCGATGAACGCCATGGCTGCCTCGACGTTCGGGTCGGCCTGAACAATTTTGGCGGCCTGCCGCTGCTTCGCTGCCATGGCCTCGAAGGAAATGTCCTGTGCGGCCTCGGTAAAGATCAGCAACTGGCCGGTGTCCGTAGTGGGCAGGAAACCTTTCGGCATGATCGAGAACAGCCACGCGGTGGCGGCGAAAATCGCGAAGAACACCAGCATAGTGAACCAGCTGTAGCGGATGGACCATTTCAGCGTGTGGTCATACAGGTTGCGCACGGCGTCGAACGCGCCTTCGCTCCACCGGTAGAGTTTGCCGTGGCGATTGTGCGCGACCGGCCGCAGCCAGCGGCTGCATAGCATAGGTGTCAGGGAAAGCGACACGAAGCCCGATACCAGCACGGCCGCCATGATGGTCACTGCGAACTCGTGCAGCAGCTTGCCGAGAATGCCGCCCATGAACAGCACCGGAATGAACACCGCGGCAAGCGACAAAGTCATCGACACGATAGTGAAGCCGACCTCGCGCGCACCTTCCAGCGTTGCCTGCATGGGCGGCTTGCCCATTTCCATATGCCGGCTGATATTCTCCAACATGACGATGGCGTCATCGACCACGAAACCAACGCACAGCGTTAAAGCCATCAACGAAAGATTATCCAGGCTGTAGCCCAGCAGATACATCACCGAAAACGTTCCGACGATGGACATCGGTAGCGCGAGGCTTGGAATGAGCGTGGCGGAGATGTTGCGCAGGAACAGAAAGATCACCAGCACCACCAGCGCGAGCGCAAGCATCAGGGTGAACTGCACGTCGTCCACGGATTCGCGCACGGAATCGGAACGATCGTAAAGAATGTCCATTTTGAGACCAGCCGGTGCCTGCGCGCGGAAGGTGGGCAGCAGGCGCTTGATGGAATTTACGATCTCGATGGTATTGGTGCCCGGCTGGCGCTGGATGGCGAGCACGATGCCGCGCTCGTCGTTGAGCCAGGCGGCGAGCTTGTCATTTTCCACGCTATCGATCACGCGGCCGATCTCGTTCAGCCGCACCGGTGCGCCATTGCGGTAAGCAATCACGACCGGGCGAAAAGCCGCCGCATTCATCAGCTGCCCATTTGACTCAACCGTGTAGGCTCGATTGGCCCCATAGAGCGTGCCGGTGGGCAGATTGGTGTTGTGATGGTTGATCGCTTCGGCGACTTCGTCGATGCCGATACCGCGCGATGCAAGCGCCTTTGGATCGAGCTGGATGCGCACAGCGTATTTCTGCGACCCGAGGACTTGCACCTGGGCCACGCCAGAGATCGTCGAAATGCGCTGCGCAAGCAGCGTCTGTGCGTACTCATCCACGGTCGACATCGGCAGCGTCGTGGACGTCAGCGCCAGGTAGAAAATCGGCGCGTCCGCCGGATTGACTTTTTGGAACGCGGGCGGCGTGGTCATCTGCGGCGGCAATTGCTTCAATGCGCGCGTGATAGCAGCCTGCACGTCGGCGGCAGCCGCATCGATGTTGCGGTCGAGCGAAAACTGCAGCGTGACACGGCTGATGCCCTGGGCGTTGGTGGAGTCCATCGAATCCAGCCCGGCAATGGTCGAGAATTCCTTTTCGAGCGGCGTGGCGACCGCGGACGCCATGGTTTCGGGACTTGCTCCGGGCAGTGATGCGGTCACCGCGATGGTCGGGAAATCGATATTCGGCAGGTCTGAAACGGGCAGGAGCCGGTAGCTGACGATGCCAAAGGCCAGGATGCCGATCATGACCAGGCCGGTCATGACCGGCCGGCGCACAAAGATTTCGGCAATGCTCATGATGTCTTCTCCGGCGTCTTGGCACTCACTTTCGAACCGGGGACGATGCGCGACGCACCATCCACGACGACGGTTTCACCCTGTTGCAATCCCTCGGCGACGACGCTATCCACTCCTTCGGTGCGCGCAACTTTTACCAGTCGCAACTCGACGGTCGAATCCTGCTTGACGACATAGACGTACTGCCCATTCGGTCCGGTCTGCAGCGCCTGCGTCGGTACCACGAGCGCTTTGTCTTCATCGCGCAGGGTGACCCAGGATTCGACAAACTGTCCCGGCCAAAGCCGCTTGTCTTCATTGGCGAAAATGCCACGCAGCTTGATCGTGCCGGTGCTCACGTCGACTGCGTTGTCGATGAAGGCCAGCTTGCCGTTGATGGTTTCCCCTTTTTCCACTTCGACTTGTACGCGCAACGCTGCTTTCTTGTGGTGCTCGCGAATCTCGTTCAGATATTGCTCCGGAACCGCGACGCTCACGTAGATCGGCGTGAGCTGGTTGATCACCACCAACGGCAACGTGTCGTTTGCCTTGACCATGTTGCCTACTGACAACATGACCTTGCCGGCGCGGCCGTCAATTGGCGAGCGGATCGTCGTGTAGCCAAGGTCGATACGCGCGTGCTGGACCGCTGCTTCATCCGCGACAACGCTGGCTTGCGCGCCATGAAAGTTGGCAGCAACCTGGGCATAACCTTCCTTGGAGACAAAGTTCTGCTTCAGCAGATCCTGGTAGCGCAGTTCCTGCCCGCGCAAGTACTCGAGCTGTGCCTGGTCGCGCGCGAGGTTGGCCTGGGCCTGCTCAAGCTGCGACTGAT
>DATMZQ010000540.1:0-11658 GCA_035573615.1 Burkholderiales bacterium
CGCAGGACCGCCTCCGTAGTAAACCAGGAACGTCGGTATGAATTTGGTGGACTGCGCCTGCGCACCCGTCGGCAACGCGGCAGACTGTGCACTGGACAATGTCGTTCCATTGTCATTCCCGCCCCCACTGCCGCACGCGGCAAGGATGCAGATGCAGGCTACCAACGCCAGGAACAACGGCGCACGAATATAGCCTTTGTCCCGGATGCTAACCATTGGCGGGAAGATGCTTTGAATTTTGAAAGAGGAACCGGGGCAACAGGAGATATGGAAAGGACGGAAACAGAAATTCATGTTGATTCCTCGCAACGTAAGCGAACTAAAAGCAACGTAGGAGAACACCTACATGACTGTAGTTGTTCGTCGCGGAGTTTATACGAATTAAAGAAAAAGCTATTGTTTTATCCCGTAATATAGTGTCGTGACATGACGACACTATTGTCGTTGTCGATGGCTGCAACGGGAATCAGAAGTGCCAGAACGAGATGCGGGAAAGAGCGCCTCTAAGTGACTTGTGCCTGGCGCTGAGGCGTGGATTGCCGGCGATTACGGTTCATCGCTTCGTCATAATTTTTCTTGGCGTACTAACTGCAGCTGGACAAGCAACATTCGCGAGCTTTGGGAACGGCGTTGATTGGCGATTGAGCAAAGGACACGCTAAAGAACGTGGCAACAGCATTTATGATTTGTCACATAACAGTGCGAGATAGCGATTGTCGTCACGATACCGAGCGAAGTTCAGCACACGGTCCTCCGTGATATTGTTCTGTCTCGCGACATCGCAATACGACCACACCTGCATCTAAGCCATGTCCCGCCCGGAACACCCCACCGTGTTGATCGTCGATGATGGCAACACTGTCAATGCGTGCCGAGAAATCCTCGCTCAACTTGACCTGAACATAGCGCATGTATCCACGCAGCAAGCAGCCATGGCGCTCATGGCAGAGAGAGACTTTGCGGTTATTTTGCTGAATGTGCAGATGCCGAATATGGACGGCTTCGCAACTGCAAGGTTTATTCGACGATGCGAGCGCTCGCGATACACCCCCATCATATTTTTGACCGCTACTTATGACGATACGGTATCCGGCTTTCGAGGTTACGAAGTCGGTGGCGTAGACTACATTTTGAAACCTTTGGTACCCGAAATACTCAGATCAAAGATTGCAGTGTTCGTTGATTTGTACAGATACAACGCGAAGCTGGGCAAGGAAATTTCAGACCGGAAGCTCATTGAGGATAATCTTCGCAAATCGGAAGAAAGGCTCAGGGAATTTACAGCGCACATGCAATCCGTTCGTGAAGAAGAGCGAACAAGTATTGCGCGCGAAATTCATGATGAGCTGGGACAGGCATTGACCGCCCTGAGGATGGATCTGTCATGGCTAGAGAAAAGACTGCCGAAAGAGCCGCCGGAGCCGATGGAAAAGGTTAAATCGATGTTCACTCTGATCGACAATACAATTCAATCGGTGCGCAAGATCTCCGCCGAACTGAGGCCGCAAGTGCTGGACGATATCGGTCTGACAGGTACTCTAAAATGGCAAGCTAGGGAATTTCAGGCGCGTACGGGTATTCGATGCAAAGTCGAATTGCCCGAGAAAGAATTCGTGCTGGACCTGGACAGGTCCACTGCTATATTCCGCATTTTCCAGGAAGTCATGACAAACGTAGCACGTCATGCAAAAGCTACCAGAGTGGACATAAAATTGCGGATAGATGCGGACCGGTTAGTACTGCACGTGGCGGACAATGGTGCAGGCATTTCAGAATCGCACCTGCGTAGCTCAAGGTCTCTCGGACTGTTAGGTATCCGTGAGCGGGCCACTATCCTGGGAGGAGATGTGCAAATCCAGGGTGTCGCCCGTAAGGGGACATCAGTGCTCCTTACCGTGCCGCTTGAACTGCTAACCAAGCCCTAGCTTTTCACGGTCCGCAAAGATTATCGGTCAAGCAGCAGAAACCAGAGAGATGGCATGATGAACGTCATTATTGCTGACGATCACACAGTGGTGCGTCAAGGCTTGAAGCAGATCCTCGCTGCGGAAGCGGACATGCTCGTCGTCGGAGAAGCGAAGAACTTCACTGAAACCCTCAAACTCGTACGTACGCTGGACTGGGATGTTTTGATACTCGATTACTCGATGCCCGGTGGAAACGGGCTTCAAGTGTTGAAAGAGATCAAGCAATCCTTCCCACAGCGGCCTGTGCTCATACTGAGCATGCATCCGGAAGACGCGATTGCAATTTCAGCGTTGCGTGCCGGCGCGGCAGGTTATATGAACAAGGAATGCGCTTCAGAAGAATTGACAACCGCCATAAGGAAGGCGGTTAGTGGTAAAAAGTATGTCAGTGCATCGCTCGCCGAAAAACTTGCCGTTGAACTTGAAGAAGGTTCGGAAGGCCTTCCTCATGAACTACTTTCGGATCGCGAGTATAGGGTAATGTGGATGATCGCTTCCGGGAAATCCATCTCCAACATTGCCGACGAACTAACCCTTAGCCCGAACACTGTCAGCACGTACCGGATCCGCATATTCAAGAAACTGAAAGTCGAAAACAATTCAGACCTCGTCCGGTACGCGATCAAGCACGGACTCGTAGAGTGACAGCTTTATAGTTTTGCTTACTCTTCCGTTGCCGATTTGTAGAATATTTCCTACGGATCCCTCAGTGTTTTCGTCCTACGGAAATAAGTAGTCAGTAAGCAGCTTCGCTCTGTTTGCTGGGCTAGCCTGCGTAATTGCCAATGCGAGAAGCTAAATCACGATGGCTTTGCTGCTGGTCAAGGCAGGCAATTACTGTATGCGGCGCTGTTTTTCTCATTCTGTAATAACCACGCTAGCTTCTCTTCCATGAGTGCTTTCATCGTTGAGCGCTACGAGCTGTTGGAGTCAATAGGGAAGGAGCCACCATTTGACCGGCGCTAAGTCTCAACAGAAACCAAGAGCAAGTGCGTCCGTAGAGGCTGAAATCTTCGCGGCATTGGAGGCGCTCAGGCATGGGAACTTCGGATATCGCATGACCTTGGATATTGATGGTCCTGGTCACAAAGTGGCGCAACTGTTCAATGACATCATGGAAATGAATGTTTCGATGGCAAAAGAATTAGTGCGGATCCGCGATCAGGTCAGTGCGCAGCAAACGAATCCTCAAAAAATAAATATACCCGGGGCTGCAGGCTCGTGGGTTGTCTGCGTTAATGCGATCAACGTGCTGGTCGAACGCCTGGGTTCGCGGATGCCGAATTCATTGACCCAGAATCAACAGGCCGTTCTTCAACAAACCAACGAAAAGCTCAAGGAACAAGCCAGCAAGCTCTTCGAGCAAATGCAGGAACTGGAATACAAGAACAAGCAGATAGAGTCCGCCCGAATGGCGCTCGAACAAAAAGCAGAACAGCTGATATTGAGTTCGCGATACAAGTCCGAATTCCTTGCCAACATGTCTCATGAACTGCGCACACCATTGAACAGCCTGCTAATCCTGGCGCAGCTGCTGGCCGAAAATGCCAGCGGCAATCTGACCCCAAAGCAAGTCGAATACGCGCAAACCATTTGTATCTCGGGAAACGATCTGCTGGCGCTGATCAATGACATCCTCGACTTGTCCAAGATTGAATCTGGAACCGTTACCCTCGGCGTTGCAAACGAAAGCCTTATTGAATTGCGTGACTACGTTGAGCGGGCGTTTCGGCAGGTCGCTCACGAAAAAGGCTTGGCGTTTGAGATAGCGATGGAAAAGGCACTACCGACCTTGATTCGCACCGACATGAAAAGGTTGCGCCAGATTCTTCAAAACTTGTTGTCGAATGCCTTCAAATTTACACCGCAGGGCACCGTGTCGCTTGACATGTCGGTGGCCGATGACGGGTGGACGCCTGGGCTTCTCAGCCTGGATTGCGCCGAGAACGTGATCGCGTTCTGCGTGAGCGATACCGGAATTGGCATTGCCCAGGACAAGCAGCGACTCATTTTCGAAGCATTCCGGCAGGCGGATGGAACAACCAGTCGCCAGTTCGAAGGTACAGGTCTGGGGCTGTCGATTAGCGCGGAACTGGCCCGTCTGCTGGGCGGGGAAATCAAGGTTCATAGCACTCCTGGAACGGGTAGTAGTTTCACGCTCTATCTGCCTCAAGTCTTCGCGCGAGTTGATCTTGTCAGGGAAAGTGAACAGCCTGAAACGCAGCCAGGAACACAAAGCGGTGCTGTTGTCCCTGGGAGCATAACGGCAAGGGTTTCGTCAGCCGCGGATGAGATAGACGACCGCGAAAACGTCCGTCCCGGGGACCGGGTAGTGCTGATAGTTATGGACGAGAAATTGTTTGCAGAGAAGCTTCTGCATCATGTGCGGGAATCGGGGTGCAGAGGATTGATTGCCCCCAATCCCCACACGGCGCTCGCTATGGCAAATGAATATATGCCGAACATCGTTATTGTTGACATTACGTCAACGGGCATGAGCGGCTGGGCGACCCGTAATCTGCTCAAGCAGGACCCGGATACCAGACACATTCCAGTAAATATGATTGCACTCGACGAACGCCTGGATGGCTGCGCGTCCATGTGCGCGTTTGGAATTGTGAGCAAACCCTCTGGCCGTGAGACGTTGCAGGAGGCGTTAGGCGCAGCGCGCCGATCCATGGGGCGGGAAGTCCGCAATGTCCTTGTCGCTGCTGCAAGCAAGGAGAAGCGGCAAAGTATGATGGAAGCCATCGCGCAAGAAGGAGTGCGGATCAATAGCGCGTCGACGGGCAAGCAGGCGCTGAAGATTTTGCGCAAAGCCACCCTCGATTGCGCAATTATTGGTGACGGCTTGGCTGACATGTCAGGGTTCATTCGAGAGTTTGTTCAGGCGGGGATCGAACAGACCTACCTCATCATTTGTACCGCGATACATTCTGTCGAAGGCACCGAGCAGGTTGGACAAATTGCCGAGATTTTTCGGCTGAAGTGCGAACAATCTGCTGGAAAGGTTCTGGGACAAACGGCTCGGTGCCTGCAGCAGGCGTTGAGGGAAATGCCGCCCGGACATCGACGGCCCCCCTTAAGCCTCCGCAAGACGGTTTCTGCTCTGGCAGGCCGGAAAGTTCTAGTCGTCGATGATGACATCCGCAACATATTTGCCATTACCGGCGCTCTGGAACAACAGGGAATGCGGGTATTGAATGCCGGGAGCGGCAGAGAGGGCATTGAACTGCTCAAGTCGAATCCCGACGTGGACATTATTCTGATGGACATAATGATGCCTGAACAGGATGGCTACGAAACCATTCGCGCTATCCGGGGATTGGACGCTGCAGATTCTGTCCCGATTATTGGAGTCACCGCCAAGGCAATGATGGGCGACCGCGAAAAATGTATCGAAGCAGGAGCGACCGACTACATCGCCAAACCAATTAACATTGAGCAACTCCTGTCATTGCTACGGATGTGGATCGCAGACCATTCCTTGGAGTCTTGACGTGTAGAACCGATGCATGACCCATGCGGTACTGAGGTGAATCGGGCATTTTGCGGTACCAGAAATAATTAAGTCCATCTGGCGGCGTTTGATCTGCCGCGCATTTCCAATGCCAGCAATGTTGCTGTTCATTGGTGAAAAAAGTTCTCCAGGACCGTGGCCCACTGGTCCCACTTTCTTGGATTTGTCCCCGCGTCGTCTCGCGCCGGCACCGCATTTGAAAACGACCGTTCCTAGAGCGGAATCCAACCCAGGAACGATCCGACACCGACAACACAGAGCCAGATTATCGCGATGCCCGCTATCCATAGGACCTGCGGAACGGACTTCTGAAATTCGAATCTCATTACTGCACCTTCTTCGGGTCTCGTGAAATATTATGCAAAAGCGCTTTGTTGCGACGAGGCGTGGCATTTCCTCATAGTGGAACGGTAGCGTCGCAAAAAACTGAAGTCCGTGCGTCCGCGCACATAACGCAATGCGCTTTTTACTCTTCAGACACAGGGTTCAGGACATCAGCCCATTTGCAAAATGCAAACGAATGGCTGGTCGCGAGACTTCAAACCCGAATGTCATTGCCGATAGTCCGATTGGACCAAGACGGAAAGTCCCTGATAAATGTCATCCAATTATTCTGCCTCGACGTCGGATAACGGACGGTGGCAAACGCAATTAGCCATGCGCCCACATTCCGGCTCGGTTTTGTAATGCCAGTGAATTATCGGGGCAGCGCTGATATTCAGCGGCAAGTGCCATGAGCGACGCGGACAATGAGGAAGGAAAGCACATGAAAAGATTTGAGAGTTACGCAAAAGGATTGACATGGTCAGCTGCGTTTGTGCTGACCGCTTTTTTGGCCGGATGCGGCGGTGGAGATGATGGCGGCGGAGGGTTTGTTGGAGGCAACAACGCGGCACCGACGGTACTTTCAACCGCTCCGGCCGACGCGGCTGCAAGCGTTTGTGTGAACCAGGCCGCCAATGCGACTTTCAGCAAGGCAATGGATCCGGCGTCTGTAAACGACACAAGCTTTACGGTCGCTGATTCAACGGGCGCGGCGGTGCCGGGAACGGTTGCCATGGATTCTACAAAAAAGATTGCAACCTTCACGCCCGCAGCAGACTTGCAGCCGAGCACTGCCTACACCGCCACAATCAATGGCGGCGCAAACGGGGTCAAGGATTCCGGAGGCAAAACATTGGCGGCAAACAAGGTCTGGACCTTCACCACCGACGACGGAACTTGCAGAGTGCAAGCGCCAGTGGCTCTTGGTAATGCATCGACTTTTGGCGCAGCCAGTGGGGTCGGGATAACCAACACCGGTACATTGACGAAGATTACCGGAGATGCAGGCGTCCCGGCTGCGTCGACGTCCGTCACGGGTCTGCATGATATGACACCGCCGCCTGGAGTGGTGTTTACCGAAGTGCCAGGTACGAACGTTGGCGAAGTTAGCGGGACAATCTTTACAACGGATAGTCCTGCCGCCGATGCTGGTCAGACCGTCCAAGCCATGGCATCCGACGTGAGCGCCGCATTTGATGATCTGGCTGCCCGACCTGGCGGTACTGATCCGTCAAACGGGACCGGTGAACTGGGCGGGCTGACACTCGGGCCCGGAGTCTATCTGGCAAATACGTTCCAGGTTACTGGTGGCGATCTTACGCTCGATGCACAAGGTGATCCGAATGCGATTTGGGTCTTCCAGTGCGACACCGACGGTCCTACCATCGGCGACACCGCAGCCCGTAGTGTGACACTGAAAAATGGGGCTCAGGCCAAGAACGTGTACTGGGCTTCGAATGGTGCCGCGACTATCAATTCGGTTGGCGGAGGTACGATGGTAGGAACCATCATTACCAGAAACGGCGCCAGCATTGGTTCCGGTACCAGCACCGGCACGACGAATGTCAAGGGCAGGGTGTTTGTCCTTAATAATCCGATCACGATGAACAACGCGGTGATCACCGTCCCGGCTCCGTAAGGAAGTGATGTCCGTTGTCGAAATTCGGCAACGGACATTTGGAGTCCCATCCAAGGCGGAAACAAAAAGGGCCCGAACCATGGGTCCTTTTTGTATGGAATGTCTATCGAGCATACATGCCTGTCAGTTTGCGCTTTGGGTCAGTTTCAGATAAGTACCAACTTCATTCCTCCCGATACCATGCACCAAGATTGCACTTTTGATCTGAACGGACGTTATGTTAAGCATCGAACAGAACTTAAGTGGTGTCAGGAGCAGCATTTGTGACGGTGTGCGCGGATTTGAAAGCGATGGCGGTACAATTCAGCGCTGTGACGGATACGCGCCTTAACGAAGCAAGCATGGCCCCGTGACATTCAAAGGGGTGCAGCCAACTGGATTGCCGGACTGAGCAGTTCCCCGTGCTGGTCCGTTCGCCGAAACACCGAACCTTTGAATGGAATGACCATTCAAAGAGATATCGTTTTTGGAGGCTGACATGCGGGTACTTTTGGCTGATGACCACCAGATTGTCCGACAAGGATTGAAAGGGATCCTGGAAAAGGCTGGACACGTGGTCGTCGGCGAAGCGGCTGATGGTCACGAAGCGCTCAAACTGGCACGCACGCTCAATCCTGAAATCGCAGTGCTCGATCTTTCCATGCCGCTACTGAACGGTTTGGATACGGCACGGGAAATTCACAGTCTTTCGCCCGAGATAAAGACCATTATTCTTACTATGTATACCGACAAAGGATATGTGCTCAGGGCATTGAAAGTCGGTGCGAAAGGTTATGTCCTCAAATCCCAGGCTGCTGATGATCTTATTCGGGCCATTCGAGAAATATCACGCGGTGAGGTCTATTTGAGTCCCGGGGTGGCCGCATCAGTCGTCGATGCCTATCTCGAAAAAACCGGCGCGGCAGCCGATCCCCTTACACCGCGCGAGCGCCAGGTGCTCCAGCTTATCGCCGAAGGAAGTACAACCAAAGAGGCCGCAAAGTATTTGAATATCAGTTTCAAAACTGCCGAAACTCATCGAAACCACATCATGAAGAAACTTAATATCCACGATGTGGTTGGCCTGGTGCGTTATGCGATTGAAAAAGGGCTGGTGCATGTCGATGTGCACAGCGATTTCTGGAATACGCAAAACCGCAGAGCCGCTCCCTGGTGAACACGGGGACAGGGACAGGCGTGGTCTCTATTGTCCCTTCAGCCGGTAATGGATCAGCCGCTGCTTCCGCGGCCACCATCTTAATGCGACCGGCCAACTTGCAAGCGTGTTTGCACTCCGACCGGGGTCACCGGTTACATCGGGGGCGCTACGCCATTGCGGCCGACCAGCAAGCGTCTCACGATGTATCCATCGTCAACCGGCTCAACGACGGCGAACAATTTCGCACCGGGTACGATAAACGAACGATTACCTGGCCTCAACGTAACGACCGGCACACCGTCGGGAACAACGACAGTTTTCTCACCGTCTTTGTAACGCAGCTTTAACGTACGACCGTCGGATGATCTTGATAGCTCCGCAACTGTGGCGTTCGTCATTGAACTTTCGGGTTGCAAATCCCATGGAAAATGACCTTCACCGGTTCCGCGCGCGGATTCAGGGAAAATCACCACCTCGAGCGATACCAGTTTGCCATCGGCGCGCGCGACCGCCGCGGTACCAATATATGCACCGGGCTGCACCGATGTGATGTCGGTCGGTATAACTTCGACTATGCCGGTTTCCTCCGGCAGCGTCATAGTGAAAGTTTTGCCGCTTCGCTCGCGTATCACCAGGCTCGGTTCAACGAACTTCTCGACAGTACCGCGCAAGCGTATCGGCGCATGGTCTTGCGCCGCGGTGCCGGCGGAAACCAGCACCAACAAAACCAGCAGGCAACGTGCAATGGACGGGTTTGCGAAGTTCCTCATAGAAATTCAAGAGCGCTTCGGATCTCACAGCACTTTCGATAACGATTTCATTTCAGCGGTCAGGTGTGGTTGAATGAGCTGCAATAGCTGCGAGAATATTTTCGGGCTGCCAGCAACGATTTGCCCGCGCTCCATGAACGTGTCGTTGCCCTCAAAATCCGCAACCAGACCGCCTGCCTCGGTGATCATCAGGACACCGGCCGCCATATCCCACGGTTTCAACCCGATTTCCCAAAATCCGTCGAAGCGCCCGGCCGCCACGGCTGCGAGATCCAGCGCTGCCGCACCGGGCCGGCGCACTCCCGCACATTTGGTCATGAGGTCTTTCAGCATTGCGTTGTACGATTCGAGGTAATCAAACATCCGGAACGGAAAGCCGGTGCCGATCAGGCCGTCTATCAATTTGTCCCGTTTCGCTACTCGCAACCTTTTATCATTCAGGAATGCACCGCGGCCACGACTGGCGGTATAAAGGTCATTGCGCGTCGGATCAAAAATAACAGCTTGTGACGGGATACCCTTGTGCAGCAGCCCGATGGATACGCAATACTGCGGAAAGCCATGCAGGAAGTTGGTAGTGCCATCGAGCGGATCGATGACCCAGACATATTCCGACTGCCCGGACGCGCCGCTCTCCTCTGCTAAAATCGCATGCTCCGGATAGGCGCTACCAATCACATCGATGATGGCGTCTTCCGCGGCGCGATCCACTTCCGAAACCAGGTCATTGAGGCTCTTGTGCTTGATCGTCAGTACGTCCAGGTTTTCCGAAGCCCGGCTGATGATCGTGCCGGCACGGCGAGCGGCTTTCACTGCGATGTTCAGCATCGGATGCATGGCGGCGAAATGGTGCTAAAGAACGAAGGCGCCATTCTAGAGATTCCGCCCGTTTCATTCCAATGAAAAGACTCTCGGTGCTTGGCCAAATCCGTATCGTCCTTTCACATACCACTCATCCCGGCAACATCGGCGCGGCTGCGCGAGCAATGAAGACCATGGGCCTTTCCAGACTGTTCCTGATCAAGCCGGAACGTTTTCCACATCCGGACGCGCAGACATTTGCCACCGGAGCAAGTGACATACTCTCGAACGCTGTTGTATGCGGCGATCTGAACGAGGCCCTTTCAGGAACCGTGCTCGCAATCGCGTCTTCGGCACGGCACCGTGATCTTGCTCACGAAATAGTGGATTGCCGGGAAGGGTGTCGACGACTATTGGCACAAGCGGAGACTGGGGATGTCGCGTTGGTATTCGGCACTGAGCGTGCTGGGCTGACCGTGGACGAAGTCAGTCGATGCCAATC
This sequence comes from Burkholderiales bacterium, assembly GCA_035573615.1. Taxonomy (GTDB): domain Bacteria; phylum Pseudomonadota; class Gammaproteobacteria; order Burkholderiales; family JACQAP01; genus JACQAP01. Next base: position 10,662 of record DATMZQ010000540.1, read on the forward strand.
CATTGCCGTCATTCCCACTGATACGGAATATTCTTCGCTCAATCTTGCGCAGGCCGTACAGGTGTTTGCTTATGAGCTGCGTATGTGTGCGCTGGGCGAACAGCAGTACTTGCAGCATGCCGCCGAACCGGCAACGCATGAAGAAACCGAAGGATTTTTCCGGCATCTTGAAGAGACGTTTTACTCGACCGGCTTTCTGGACCCAAAGGAACCAAAGCGTCTGATGCAGCGTATGCGCCGTCTGTTTGCGCGTGCCCGCATTGAAAAGAAGGAATTAAACATCCTGCGTGGTTTCCTGAGCGCCATAAAGTCCAAAGTTGAGTAAAATACTCATCTTCCAACCTACAGTAATAAAAGGGTTATGTTCGACCGGGCGAGTGAAGAGATAAGGGTTATTTTCGATCGGGATCCGGCTGCACGGTCTACGTGGGAAGTCATAACCTGCTATCCGGGGTTCCACGCGCTTCTGTTCCACCGTTTTTCACATCGGTTATGGCGCTGGAACCTGAAATGGCTGGCGCGTTTTATTTCTCACATTGCGCGCTGGTTAACCGGGATAGAAATTCATCCTGGCGCCACGATAGGACGCCGTTTTTTCATCGATCATGGTATGGGCGTAGTGATCGGGGAGACCGCCACGATCGGTGACGATTGCACGCTGTATCACGGTGTTACGCTTGGAGGCACGTCATGGAACAAGGGCAAACGTCATCCGAGCCTGGGCGAAGGTGTGGTGGTTGGGGCCGGCGCCAAGATCCTTGGTCCGATTACCGTGGGGCGAGGCGCCAAAATTGGTTCAAATGCAGTTGTGGTTAAAGACGTACCCGACGGCGCCACAGCCGTCGGCATACCTGCGCGGATTCTGGACGACGCATCCAGCAATGCGCGTGAGGAAAGTGCGGCGAAGATGGGTTTCACTGCATACGGAATTGGTGCGGACGTGAACGACCCCATGGTCAAGGCGATTCACGGCCTTATTGATCACTGCGCTGCCGCT
>DATMZQ010000541.1:0-11449 GCA_035573615.1 Burkholderiales bacterium
AGTGGGTCACTGATGGATCAGGCCGGCGACAGGCGTGCCGCAAATTGCGGGTACGTCCGTGCGATGTCCTCGCGTATGCGGCCACGAATCGCGGCCAGCACGGCAGCATCCGGCTTGCGCGTCACAGGAACATCCGGGGGGCAGTCAAATTCGAACCCGGTGTTATCACGCACTTCCTCGAGACTGTGGCCGGGGTGCACACTGTCGAGTCGAAAACGGCGTTGAGCGCGGTCGAACGAAAACAACGCGAGCCCCGTCAACAGTGCGTAAGGGCCGCCGGGACGGTACACACCGGGCTCGCTTACGCCGGGCGCGCTGATGAAGTCGACCTTTGGCACCATGACTCGGCGCGTGTGCTCTTCGCGAAACAGGATGACGCGCGGCACCAGGAAGTAGAGATAGGCCGATCCGAAAGAACCCGGCCAGCGCACACGGTTATTGGGATAGGGACCGGCGCCGACCAGATTGATGTTGGCCTGCCCGTCGATCTGTCCACCGCCCAGAAAAAAAGCATCGATCCGGCCCTGCGCGGCGAGATCGAACAACTCCACGCCGCCGCTGGTAAAAAAGTTGTCCTTGATTGATCCCAGCACGCTGACGCGCATGCTGCTCCCGGAGTGCGATCGCGCAAGCAGCGCACCCGCGCCGGGGATCGGCGAAGATGCACCGACGGCGACATGGGCGCAGCCGTGCAACAACCGCGCGATGACCGTGACCAGCAATTCGGTGGGACTGAATTCGGTCATGCCGCGGCTTGTACGCCGCTATCCCATTGGCCGATGAATTGCTCCAGCCCTTCCACGGTGCGCGCTAAGGTGATGTAGCGAGCAATTGCCGCATCGTCCATCGCATAAAGATCTGATAAGGCAAGCGGCCACGCGCCGTGCTTTGCCACCGCAATCGCTGATACGTAGATCGATGGCAGCACGGCCCCGCCGCGGGCCGGATCGTCGAGCAGATTTCCATCCACAATTTCTTCCACAGTGACGAGGGTTGTTTTCGCGGCGTGGGCCATGAGCAGTACTTCGCGCTCTTTACCGATAAATATATTGCCCTCGCGATCGGCATAGCGCGCATGGAACAGCGCAACGTCCGGCCGGATCGACGGCAGCAAAACGATTGGATCACCGGGGGAAAATGGATTATCGATGACTTTCCAGTCGCTGCGGTGACGCAGCAGATCGGTGCCGATCATGCCGCGCAGCGGGATGAACGGGATATTTTTCTCACCTGCCTGAAGCGCGGCGTAGATTGCCGGGCAGGTTGCATCCAGGATGCGCAGCGACGCGCTGTGCAAAGCTTGCGTGAAGCAGGGGGCTGTGCCGAATTCTCCCAAGGTGATCGCTGAAGTTTCCACCACGCTCACGGCACCTGTGCCGATCAACAGATCGGCCTGCAGCCCACCAACCGGCACGCACAGTAAATGTAAGTCGTGCACCTTGCGCCCCAGAAGCGCACGCGTCGCCGCCATGGCGACGCCTGACGAATCTTTCGGCACCGCAAGCAGTGCACCGTCGGGGATCGCTTCGACCAGGGTCTCGAGGGAGGTCAGGGAAGGTGCGTTCATCAATCGGTGGCCGCGACCGGGATGGATCAGGCATTATGGCGCGGAACAACGCAGGCGTCTAACGCAGTTCAGTGCTCGCGCCGTTTTGCCGATAGCATGACTTGCGGATCGATCTGCACCGATTGATGGCCATCCGCGACCCAGACTTGCCCATCCTGCATGGTGTATTGCAGGTCCATGTTGCGGGCGGCAAGCCGCCCGAGCGCCTGCGTTCCGGCATGCGGCAAATTGATTACCGAGAGCTTGTTCAAACGCGCGAGCTTGTCGCTGACCTGTTGCCACCACAGGTCAGCGGCACGGCCGCCGTAGGTGTACACGAGCACATGACCCGCGCGGCCGCTGGCTTTGCGCATGCGTTTCTCATCTGGCAGACCGACGTCAATCCAGGTTTCGATGTTGCCCGTGAGATCCTTGCGCCACAAGTCGGGTTCATCGTCTGTGCTCAAGCCTGCGCCGAAACTCAGTGCCTCGTCTGCGTTCAACGCGAAGGCGAGCAGGCGCACCATCATGCGCTCATCGGTTTCGGACGGATGCCGCGCAATGGTCAACGCGTGATCATGATAGTAGCCGCGTTCCATGTCCGCGATGTGCAGCGCGGCTTTGAAAACGGTTGCCTTGAGGGCCATGTGATATTTGCGGTCGATGGTCTAGCGGATGGCCGTGGCGTGCGGGCAAAAAAATCCCGCGACGATCAAGCGCGGGATTTTTTTTAAGCTGACGCCCGGCGATTGCTGTTACAGCAAGGGCACCAACAACAAGGCAACGATGTTGATGATCTTGATCAGCGGATTCACGGCCGGGCCAGCGGTGTCCTTGTAGGGGTCGCCCACGGTGTCCCCGGTGACCGCTGCCTTGTGTGCGTCGGAACCTTTGCCGCCGTGATGGCCGTCTTCGATATATTTCTTGGCATTGTCCCAGGCACCGCCTCCGGTCGTCATGGAAATGGCGACAAACAGGCCGGTAACGATGGTACCGATCAGCAGGCCGCCCAGTGCGCGAATGCCCGCGCCTGGTCCCATGAGCCAGTTCATGCCGAACGCGACTATTACCGGCACCAGCACCGGCAACAAGGAAGGAATCAGCATCTCCTTGATGGCGGCTTTGGTGAGCATGTCTACCGCGCGCGAATAGTCGGGCTTGGCTTTGCCTTCCATGATGCCTTTGATGTCGCGGAACTGCCGGCGTACTTCGTTGACGACTGCGCCCGCAGCGCGTCCGACGGCTTCCATGGCCATGGCACCGAACAGATAGGGCACCATGCCGCCGATGAACAGGCCGATGATGACGGCAGGGTCGGACAATTCGAAGCCCTTGACCAGCGCGCCCGCGCCGAGCTTATGCAGCGATTCCAGGTTGTGCGTGTAGTCCGCAAACAGAACCAGCGCTGCGAGACCGGCTGAGCCGATCGCGTATCCCTTGGTGACGGCTTTGGTCGTGTTGCCGACCGCGTCCAGCGGATCCGTGATGTCGCGAATCTTCGCCGGCAGTCCCGCCATTTCGGCAATGCCGCCGGCATTGTCAGTGATCGGGCCGTACGCATCCAGCGCTACGATCATGCCGGTCATGGACAGCATGGCGGTTGCCGCAATGGCGATTCCGTACAGGCCGGCGAACAGGTAGGACGCCCAGATAGCCGCGCAAACCGCGAGTACCGGCAGCGCGGTGGATTTCATCGATACGCCGAGGCCGGCAATAATGTTAGTGGCGTGACCCGTCTGTGAAGCGGCAGCGACGTGGCGCACCGGTCCATATTCGGTCGCGGTGTAGTATTCCGTGATCACCACCATCAGGGCAGTCAGCACCAGACCGACCAGGGACGCGTAAAACAGATTCATCGCGCCGAGCGGACTGTCGCCCATCATCCTGCCGGTGATGAAGTAAAACGCGATCGCGGCGAGCACACCGGATACGATCACCCCCTTGTAGAGCGCGTTCATGATCTTGCCGCCCTCTTTCGCCTTGACGAAGAACGTGCCGATAATCGACGCGATAATGGAAGCGCCTCCCAGCACCAGCGGATACAGTACGGCGTGGGGGCCGACCTGGCCGACCAGCAGACCGCCAAGCAACATGGTGGCTACAATCGTGACCGCGTAAGTTTCGAACAAATCGGCTGCCATGCCGGCGCAGTCGCCGACATTATCGCCAACGTTGTCAGCGATCACGGCCGGATTGCGCGGATCATCTTCCGGGATGCCGGCCTCGACCTTGCCGACCAGATCGGCACCCACGTCCGCACCCTTGGTGAAAATGCCACCGCCCAGTCGCGCGAAAATCGAGATCAGCGAGGAACCAAACGCAAGTCCGACCAGCGAATGCAGCGCCTTGTCCGGCTCCACTAACGCAAGCAGGATGCCGTAGTAACCCGCCACGCCGAGAAGGCCCAAGCCTACGACCAGCATGCCAGTAATGGCGCCCCCGCGGAATGCCACCTGCAGCGCGGCATTGATGCCGTTGTTGGCTGCTTCGGCGGTGCGCACATTCGCGCGCACCGAGACGTTCATGCCGATAAAGCCGGTCAGCCCGGATAGCACTGCGCCGATCAGGAAACCGATGGCCGAGTACCAGTCGAGCCCGAATCCAAGCAACACGAACAGGACCACGCCCACCATCGAAATGGTCGCGTACTGCCGGTTCAGGTACGCTTGCGCACCTTGTTGAATGGCAGCAGCGATTTCCTGCATGCGCGCATTGCCGGCGGGTTGGCCGAGTATCCATTTGATGGAAATCGCCCCGTAGGCAATCCCGATGATCGCGCAGACCAGCGCGAAGATCAGTGCTGAAGACATGAATCCCCCCTCGTTTTACAGAGCCGAAAATGGGCCGGCTCCTGAACCCTCGAAAAAGAATTGCCCCGGACTGGTTTGCATCCTGCTGGCGTGTCTGGCAGAAGGTGCGGTGAGCAAACGCGCGATTCTAACCGACTTCGAGCAACACCAACCGGTTTGTGATCAAACCTTGAACTCCGCCAGTTTGCGAGCCACGGCGGTGTTTTTGAGCGTCACGTACCTAGGCAGTCCATTGCCGAACGGCGGATAGTCCTCTCCCTGGATCAGCGGCGACAAATATTGGCGGCATTTCGCGGTAATGCCGTAGCCATCTTCAGTGATGAAGTCACGCGGCAATTGTTTTTCAACGTTGGCCACGTCACTCAGGTTCGCGACGCCCACGGTCCATTTGTAGGGCTTGTTCGATTTACGCACGATGGTCGGCATCACCGCATTGCGACCCTTGACCGCCAGTTCGACCGCGGCCTTGCCAACGGCATAAGCCTGGGCCACATCGGTCTTCGAAGCGATATGCCGCGCCGAGCGCTGCAGATAGTCCGCCACCGCCCAATGGTACTTGAGGGCCAGTCCTTCCTTCACTACGGCCGCCACCACCGGTGCCACGCCGCCGAGTTGCGCGTGCCCGAAGGCATCGCGCAGTCCCTGGTCCGCCAGGAAACCGCCAGACGAGTCGCGCACACCTTCCGAAACCACCACGGAGCAGTAGCCGTATTGTTTGACCAGTGCTTGAACGCGGGCAAGAAACGCGACCTTTTCAAATGGCACTTCCGGAAACAGAATCATGATCGGCAAATCACCCGGCCGGTCGGCTGCCAGGCCCCCTGCGGCCGCAATCCAGCCGGCGTGGCGCCCCATGACTTCGAGGATGAACACTTTGGTCGAAGTCTTCGCCATGGACGCGACATCGAAGCTCGCCTCGCGCATCGAAACGGCGATGTACTTGGCGACCGAGCCGAATCCGGGGCAGCAATCAGTGACCGGCAGATCGTTGTCCACCGTCTTTGGGACATGAATTGCCTGCAAGGGATAACCGAGGGATTCGGACAAGCCGGAAACCTTGAGGCAGGTATCTGCGGAATCGCCGCCACCGTTATAGAAAAAATAGCCGATGTCGTGCGCCTTGAATACCTCGATCAGGCGCTCGTACTGTGCGCGGTTTTCCTCCAGCCCCTTGAGCTTGTAGCGGCAGGACCCGAAAGCGCCTGCAGGCGTGTGGCGCAGCTTGGCAATTGCCGTGGCAGATTCCTTGCTCGTATCGATCAGATCTTCCGTGAGCGCCCCAATGATGCCATTGCGGCCGGCAAACACCTTGCCGATTTTATTTTTGTGCCTGCGCGCTGTTTCAATGACGCCGGCCGCTGATGCATTGATTACCGCTGTAACTCCGCCGGACTGGGCATAAAAGGCATTCATCTTCATTTTTCTCTACTCCGCAGCAGGAACATGAACCACAGCGGGATTCCTACATTTCCGTTTCAGCCCGCTCGCAGCAATTACCGGCGTCATTTCACGGCGCTGAATATGCGGTCGCGTATCGCTTCCATGGAGCCTACACCAGCGACCTTGACGTACTTTGGCGCCCCCGGGGTGCCGCTGCTGGCCCAGTTGGAGTAGTAAGCGATTAGCGGCATGGTTTGCGAGCGATAGACCTCAAGCCGCTTCTTGATGGTTTCTTCCGTGTCGTCCGCGCGCTGCACCAAAGCCTCGCCGGTAAGGTCATCCTTGCCGGCCACCTTGGGCGGGTTGAAAATCACATGATAGGTGCGCCCTGAAGCCGGATGAACACGCCGACCTGACAGCCGCCTGATGATTTCGGCATCATCCACATCGACCTCGACAATCCAGTCAAGCATGACGCCAGCGTTTTTCATGGCATCGGCTTGCGGAATGGTGCGCGGGAATCCATCGAACAAAAAGCCTTTTGCGGCATCCGGCTGTTTGATGCGTTCCTTGACCAGGCCGATGATAATGTCATCGGGCACCAGCGCGCCTGCATCCATGAATTTTTTTGCCTTGAGGCCCAGCGGTGTGCCTGCGTTGACAGCCGCGCGCAGCATGTCGCCGGTCGAAATTTGCGGGATGCCGAATTTTCCGGTGATGAAGGCGGCTTGCGTGCCTTTGCCGGCGCCGGGCGCGCCAAGAAGGATCAGTCGCATTTCTCTCCTCGTATGATTTACGTTCCCAACCACTGGGAGCGCGGCCTTTTTAACAGCAGCCGTTGCAAGCGAATTATACGGTCGATCAGCGGCCGGACTGAAACACCCGGCGCATATTTTCCAGATCCTCCGGCGTGTCGACACCGGGATCGGGCGCCTGGTCCGTGACCACAACGCTGATACGGTAGCCATGCCAGAGCGCGCGCAACTGTTCGAGGGATTCGAACTGCTCGATAGCAGCGGGCGCCAGAGTCGAATAGATCTTCAGAAAACTGCAGCGGTACGCGTACAGACCGAGGTGCCGATAGGCTGGCAGTCCGCGGGGAAGGTTTGATGTGGAGGTTTTGAATGCATCACGCGCATAGGGAATGGGCGCGCGGGAAAAATAGATCGCGTAGCCTTGCTGGTCGAGGACAACCTTGACCGCGTTGGTATCGAACATTTCGCTTGCCGCATGGACCCGATGGCAGGCGGTGGCGATGGCTGCATCACTGTGCGCGGCAAGCTGTTCGGCTACGGAGCGTAGCAGTTGCGACGGCATGCGCGGTTCATCGCCCTGGGCATTGACCACTATGAGCTCGTCCGGCCAGCCGCGAACGGCCGCAATTTCCGCGATGCGGTCCGTGCCGGAAGGGTGATCCGGTCGCGTCATCAGCGCCTGGTGCCCGTGTTTTGCGACCGCTTGCTGAATTCTCTGGTCGTCCGTCGCGACGATGACTTCGTGTGCGCCGGATTCACGCGCCCGATCTGCCACGTGTACCACCATGGGTTTGCCGGCTATGTCTGCAAGTGGCTTGCCAGGCAGGCGCGCGGAGGCGTAGCGGGCAGGAATCACGACAACGAATCGCATGGTGTCAGTAACGGGCCGAACGGTAAGCGGTGAAGCCGGATCCTCCTGGAAGCGGATCACCCGTTAGCGTTCACCGTACTTCCTCCTCCGGCGGCAACTTGCGCGCTTCGTCTTCCAGCATTACAGGAATGCCGTCGACGATCGGATACCCGAGCCGGCAGGCCTTGCACACCAATTCTTTTTCGGCCTTTTTGTACAGCAGCGGACCCTTGCACAAGGGGCAGACCAGAATATCGAGCAGTTTAGGATCCATGCCGGTTTTTCAGTTTCTCCACAATCAGCCTGCCAAGGTCCGTGTCGACCACTGCGTCCACTGGCAATACCCAATGGTTTTCACGCGCGAAGGGCAGGCATTTTATCGCATCCTTCTCGGTCATGATGATGGCATCGGCATTGGCAAACTCCAGATCGCTTGCAGAATACGCATGATGATCTGGAAACGGGTGCGCCACGAAATTGAGCGTCATACGCTGCAACTGGTCAAAAAAGCGTCCCGGGTTGCCGATTCCGGCGATTGCGTGAACGTGTTTGCCCTGGAAGGCTGCCGCATCCTGGTGAAAGGCCGGATTAAGCAAATTGCGGAACATCGTGCCTTCCAAAGCCATCCCGAAGTTTGGCTTGCCGGCAACCGGTGCCAATGCATTGCCGGTGATCACCACCGCATCGACGCGGTTCAGTCGGCGGGTCCCTTCCCGCAACGGACCGGCCGGCAGTGGAAGACCGTTGCCGGTGCCGCGGCTGCCGTCGATGACTGCAATTTCAAAGTCTCGCGCCATTGCATAATGTTGCAGACCATCGTCACTGACGATGACGTTGCATTCAGGGTGAGCCGCGATGAGTGCCCTCGCAGCCGCAGCGCGGTTACGCCCGATCCAGACCGGGCGGCGGCTTCGCATCGCCAGCAATACCGGCTCATCCCCCACGATTTCAGGCGGCGAACTCGGCATCACGGCCATGATTTGGCCGCCGCCGCCATAGCCGCGGCTCACGATGCCCGGTGCGTAGCCTTGCTCCGTCAAAAAATCGCACAGCCACAGGACCAGCGGCGTTTTTCCGGTACCCCCGACACTGATGTTGCCGACCACGATCACCGGCACGGCAAGCCGATACGAATGCAATAAGCCTGAGCCGTAGAGTAAACGCCGAATTGCAGCCACGCATGCGAACAGCGCGGCGAATGGGAGCAGCAGGATGGACAGCCAGGAAAGGCGATACCAGTGACGGTCGAGGAATGCCAGGGTGGGTCCCTCTTTAGCGAGTCTTGCAACGATTCACTTTACGCCACGCGTCGCGCGGATTGGAATCGCGGGCTTCAGCGACGCTGTTGCTGGGTGGTAAACGTGATTTTGCTGAAACCCGCGACCCGTGCGGCTTCCATGACGTTGATAACTGACTGGTGCGTGGCATTGGCATCGGCGTTGATGATGATGACCGGGTCCGTGTTGCTGCCTGCGGCGCGCTTGAGTTCGGTTGCCAGGGCTTCCGGGGTCGTAAATCCCACGGCGGCACGGTTGATCATATATTGACCGTTGGAGGACACGCCGACGTTGATCTGGTTCGGTCGATCTGCAGGCTTGCTGGCATCCGCCGTCGGCAGATTGATCTGCATTTCAGAATAGCGGGAATACGTGGTCGTGACCGCCAGAAATATCACGATGACGATGAGGATGTCGATGAATGGAACCAGGTTGATTTCCGGCTCCTCCCTGAACGAACCACGGCGGAAATTCATGACCGCGCAGTTCAGGCCTGACGTTGCCCGTGAATGATCTCGACCAGCTTGACTGCCTGAACTTCCATTTCGACGACCAGTGAATCCGCGCGGGCGCGGAAATGACGATAGAACACGAGGCTCGGCACGGCTACGATGATGCCGAAGGCGGCGTTGTATAAAGCAATTGAAATACCATGCGCCAACTGGCCCGGATTCGCCATCCCCGTGGGGCCCTGCGAGCCAAAGATTTCGATCATGCCGATGATCGTGCCAAGCAAACCAAGCAAGGGTGCCATGGTGGCAATGGTACCAAGCGTCGTCAGGAAGCGGCCCAGCTCGTTGGCAACGGCTCTTCCTGCTTCTTCGATCGACTCTTTCATGATCTCGCGCGAACTTGCCGCCTCTTTTAGAGCGGCGGCAAAAATTCTGCCCAACATCGCGCCTTGTGCCAGCCGGTCAAGCATGTCTGCTGAAACACCTTTCTGGCGATATTCCTGGACAACCCTGGGTAGCAGATCGCGTGGCGCGACAAAATCTTTTCTTAAGGTGTAGAAGCGCTCACCAATGATGCCGAGCGTGATGATAGAGCACAGAATTAATGGCCAGATCGGCCAACCGGCCGCTTCTATGATGTGTAGCAAGTCAACTCCGCAGATTTCAAACCCGCGCCACTTTAAACTGCATCGATATGCGCAGCAAGCGAACCGGTATGCAGGCGAGATGCTCTTGACAAGCGAACCGGTTGACGTCCATCACGTAAAATCTGTCCACAATCTTTGTGGATAACTATGTGCATAGTTTGTACAAAGACAGGGTAAGTCGATTCTGCGAAAGCTTTTTTTGTAGGATGATTAAAAAAGCGGCGTGCACTATTCCATGCAAATACAGTAACTTATTATGACACCCCCTGTAGTCATGCGGGTTTCCGGGCGATCGTATGTCACTTTGGCGTCAACTGTGGACGAAAGGAACGACACGCGCGTTCGTTGTCAAGACAAAAATCCAGTCTGCGTTTCCGCGTTGCACACCGGGACTCAGCGGAATGGCGTGCTGTCTGTGATCTGGAATGCTGCGCATGCATATCGATGATGCAAACGTAGCGGTCATCAGCGTCGCTGAACTGAATCGTCGAGCGCGCGAATTCATCGAAACGGGATTCCCGCTGCTCTGGATCGCAGGAGAGATCTGCAACTTCACTCGTGCCGCGTCCGGCCACTGTTATTTTTCGTTGAAAGATGCCACCGCGCAGGTGCGCTGCGTATTTTTCCGCAACAAGGCGGCTCTCGTTGGATGGAAGCTGGAAAACGGCATGCAAGTCGAAGTGCGCGCGTTGCCTACGTTGTATGAAGCGCGCGGCGATTTTCAGTTAACCATCGAAGGCATGCGGCGCTCCGGACTCGGCGCTTTATTTGAGGCATTCGAGCGCCTGAAGCTAAAGCTCGAACAAGAAGGGCTGTTCGATGCGTTACGCCGCAAGCCGATTCCGCAATTTCCTGCGGCGGTCGGCGTGGTTACCTCGCTGACGGGCGCGGTTTTGCATGACGTTCTGACGACTCTGGGGCGGCGCATGCCATCGATTCGCGTGGTGGTTTATCCCGCGCCCGTGCAAGGCGAGGGCGCGGGAACGCGGATTGCCCGGGCAATCCGCATGGCGTCGATGCGAAGGGAAGTCGACGTGCTGATTATTTGCCGCGGTGGCGGCAGCATGGAGGATCTATGGGCGTTTAACGAGGAAATCGTTGCTCGTGCCATCGTTGAGTGCGGCATCCCGGTCGTCTCCGGCATTGGGCATGAAACCGATTTCACCATCACTGATTTTGTTGCCGATGCGCGCGCTCCGACACCCACTGCTGCTGCCGAGCTGGTGAGTCCGAACCGGTTCGAACTGCTGGCCCGAGTCGGTGTCCTGGGCAAACGGCTGTCGCGCGATATTCACCGTGCGCTGAACACCCGCATGCAGCAAATTGATTACTTGACGAAGCGCCTGATGCACCCCGGTGAGCGTATGCAGGCAGAACTGCGTCATTTGGCACACTTGGCCAACCGCATGCACGCGGCATCCAGGCGGACGATCGATGCAGCAGCCTGGAACCTGTCTGATCTGTCGCGGCATTTACGGGGCACGCTTCCGGATGTGGATGCATTGATTGAAAAGCAACAAGCATTGCAGCAGCGCCTGCGTTTCTCCCAGGCGCGCGTGCTTGAGCAGCACGCTGCCAGCCTGGGCAAAGCCAAGGCAAACCTGGAGCACCTCAATCCTCATGCGGTGCTTGACCGCGGCTACAGCATTGTGCAGAAAAATGACGGACGAATTGTGGGCGCCGCCCAACAGATTGCTACTGGTGAGTTGCTGCGTTTGACGTTTGCCAGCGG
>DATMZQ010000542.1:0-2643 GCA_035573615.1 Burkholderiales bacterium
ATTCCGCTCGCTGCCTCGATCGAGGCCAGCAGGAAATCCAGATACTTGAATGTCCCCAGCGAAAGCAGGTTGAGCGCCACGCCAATGATGAGTGGTGCACGGCTCTGCAATCGCACGTGAACACCTGCCAGCAGCCAGGTCGCCGCAATTTGTGCAACCGGCAATGCGACGAAACGGACGTCCCACCAGCCATAAAATATCAACGACAGTCCAATGAGGACCCATTGCCTGCCGATCGTCCAGTTGGCCACGCTGTAGTAGAGCGCCGCGGCGACCGGCAGAAAGACGAGCACGTAAAACTGCGACTGAAAAAGCATTGATCCGTCTGCCCACCTCGGTGGCTTGCTCCACTCTGTCGAACCACGTCGAGTGAGTTCAAAGGACCTTCGGTTCGAATCCTGCTGCGTCTGACACCAGCGCGACACATCCTATTTTGTTTGTGCGTGCGGGCAGCCCAGAATGCACCTGACAATGACCAAAAGACCTCCGTCCAGAGGATGGTGCTTGTCCACACACCGGAATAGCATCCAAAACCATGTATGAAGGTAACGCCAAGAAGATAAGCAATAACAGGAACAAACAGGTAGGTAACATGCTAATCTCAAAAGATCATAAATTAAGATTTTTCTTGCCAGTAGTTGTGCTTTACGCAAACATCGAAGGGCTCTGAAGTTGTAACCCGCCACAGACGTACAACTCGCCGCTTTCGTGGGGCCGAAAGCGAGGCATTGGGCAGTCGTGTAAATGCCAATTGTTTCTTTGTCCGCCGGCTTTGTGCGACGGGTGGTCTGCGTTCCAGCCCGGAAGAAGGTCGACTATTTCGACGTGTCGCAGCGTGGGTTTCTGCTGGAAGTCCGGCAGTCCGGCGGCAAAACCTACTATCAACGCTACACGGACGAGCGTGGCCGCGAGCGGCAGTACAAGATCGGACCAGCCGAAGTCCTCACCCTGGATCAGGCACGCCGCAAGGGAAAACAGGTCGTTGCAGAAGCGCTGCTCGGCGCGGATCCGCAACAAAAGCGCCGCGACATGCGGGCGGTGCTCCAGCTGGGCCGGTTCGTGCACGAGCGATATCTGCCGTATGTGCGCACGTACAAGAACAGCTGGCAGACCGATGAGACGGTGTTGCGCATCCACATTCTTCCGAAACTCGGCGCGCTCGCGCTCGACGAGATCAAGACCGATGCGATTTCCGAATTGATCAATTCGATGCGCGCGGATGGCTATGCCTCCGGCACGATCAACCGCGTCATCGTGATCCTGCGGTATATCTATAACCTGGCGCGCAAATGGAAGACGCCCGGTGGCGCCGATAATCCGGCGGCCGGATTGAGCGCCGGCCCCGATGTGCAACGCAATCGTTTTCTCAGTGAAGAGGAAGCCGAGGCCCTCGTGCAGGCAATTCGTGCCGACCAGAACCAGACCGCCGCACGCGCAATCATGCTGCTTTTGCTGACCGGCGCGCGGCGCAATGAGATTACGTTTGCCAAGTGGGACTATGTCGACTGGAAAAACAAGACTCTGCTGGTGCCGAAATCGAAGTCAGGGCGGGCGCGCGCCATCGCGCTCAACAGGTCGGCAATTGCTCTTTTGACGGCGGCTCCGCGCATTGACGGCAATCCATATATTTTCCCATCCGAAGTCAACGGTCGGCCGCCGGCATCGTTGTATTTTCCCTGGGATCGTATTCGCAAGCGCGCGGTTCTCCCGGATGTCCGCCTGCACGACCTGCGCCACTCTTTTGCGAGCTTCCTTGTCAATCGAGGCGTGTCGCTCTACGTCGTCCAAGGCCTACTTGGGCATCTGCATGCGCGGACGACGCAGCGGTACGCACACCTCACACAGGAAACGTTGATCGAGGCGGCGGATCTGATCCAGGACGTTGTGACGTTTCCGGGCGTCGTTTCCCCGCTGGGACGGCCCTCGAACTGAATAACAGGAAATTTGACCGCTATGCTTGTCTGGTCATCCTGACCAGCGTCGTTGGCATTCAACAAACGACTCAGGATGCGTCCTGCGATATACCTATTTGGTTGGCTGCATCGGCCATCGTTGTGACGACGCAGAACTTCCATCAATCAAGTACTTAATTTTTCGCCTGACCCACGCCACCTCTAGTGTGGACTGTTGCAGGCTGAACGAATTGCGATTGTCTTGGCCGCGTCACAGCCTCTATCATTGAATATTGCGGGATCCCGCGTTTTCAATTCGTCCAGTACGTGAAGATTTGCAGCCTGTACGGTGTGGGATTCTATTACATCCCGGGCACCGACATGTGCATCAAGATTGGCGGCTGGGTCCGTGCCGAATACGGCTGGGGCCAGAACGGCAATTTTGCCTGGGGTTGGGCGAACGCAAACGTCAACAACCGGACGACCAACAACAGCGACTTCCGCGCCCGTGGCTACATCACGGCTGATGCCCGCAACCAGACCGAATACGGTACGGTGCGCGGTTACATCGCGGTCGGCCTCAGCGAGAACGAGCACGGCGGCGACGTCGCGGCATCGAACAACTTCAGTGCGAACCGCGCCTTCATTCAGTGGGCGGGTTTCACGTTCGGCCGTGCGCAGTCGTTCTTCGACTTCTACAGCAACCCGGCGACTTCATACTGGGGTGCCTTCCCGGGTTCCGACACGGGTG
>DATMZQ010000543.1:0-5791 GCA_035573615.1 Burkholderiales bacterium
GGCGGCACAACAACGCGGCTTTTGATCCTGGCCTGAATTTTCGCTTTCCAGTCATCTATCATTTTCTGATGCGCGGCGCGCTCGGCAGCCTCGGCGCGGCGCGCTTCTTGCTGTTGCCGCAGCTTTTCCTGTTCTATACGCTTCTGTTCCGCCTCCGCGCGCCGCTGATCCTCGGCGCGCTTGGCCGCCTCGGCCCGGCGCGCTTCTTCGTCCTGCCGCAGCTTTTCCTGTTCTGCACGCCGTTGCTCTTCCGCAACCTTGCGCTGCTCTTCTTCGAGTTTGCGCTTTTCCAGCTCCGCCTTTTTCTCCGCTTCCTTGCGCTCAGCTTCAATTTTGCGCTGCTCATCCTCCGCTTTGCGCTTTTCCAGCTCCGCTTTTTTCAGTTCTTCCTTGCGCTCTTCTTCGAGTTTGCGCTTTTCCAGCTCTGCTCTTTTCAGCTCTTCCTTGCGCTCAGCTTCAAGTTTGCGCTGTTCTTCCTTGCGCTCGGCCTCGGCTTTACGCTGCTCTTCCTTGCGCTCGGCTTCTTCTTCCTTCTGCTTGCGCAGCTTCTCCTTGAGCTCGATATCGGCAGCCGAGGGTTTAGGGGCTTCAACCTTGGGCGGCGTTGGCGGCACTACTTTTTTGACTTCCGGCACCGGCGCGGGCGGTGGCGGCTTCGGGATTACCTTGGGTGCCGGCGGAGGCGGCGGCTCCGGCAGCGGCGCTGACTTCTTGGCCGGCTCGGGCAATTCTTGCCATAAATCCACCACGATTGGGTTCGCAATTTTTTTCTGCCAGCTCAATCCGAATACCAGAAAGCCAAAAAACATCAGGTGCACCAGCACTGCAAGTGCGCCAGAAGCAACGCGGCCGGGTTCCCTGAGCGATTGCACCCTTTACCCCGAACGTGGCTTCGCCAGTAGTCCAACGCGCTTCACCTGATTCTGCTGCAGCATGTCCATCACCTGAATCACGGCTTCGTATTTCACGTCTTTATCGGCCGAAATGACTACTGGCTGATCCGGCTTCTTCGCTTGCTTGCTCTTGATCATTTTGATCAACTCGTCGCGATTGACCGGGCGCTCGGCATTCGATATGTCACGGTCAATCAACGACAGTGCGCCGCCCGCGCGAATGGAGATTTCCATGGGCATTGCCGGTGGCGCGGACGATTTGCCGATTGAAGGCAGATCGATCACGCCTGGATTCATCAGCGGCGCCGTGACCATGAAAATCACCAGTAAAACCAGCATCACGTCGATATAAGGCACGACGTTGATCTGGTTCATCAGACGCGGGTGACGCCGGCGGTTCGCAGCCATGAGTTAATCAGCCCGGGTTGAAGACAGGGTGAGTGCCAGTATGTGCTCCAACCGTTTGCGCGCCCGCCTGACGCTGCAGGATATTGGAGAACTCTTCCTGGAAGCTGTCGAAGCGCGTGGACAGGCGCTCTATATGGCGCACGAAATGGTTGAAGGCAATTACTGCCGGGATCGCTGCGAACAGGCCCATGGCAGTGGCTACCAGCGCCTCAGCGATGCCGGGTGCGACGTGGGCCAAGGTCGCCTGTCCCACGTTGGCGAGTCCGCGAAAGGCATTCATGATCCCCCACACCGTTCCGAACAGGCCAACGTAAGGACTGACGGACCCAACCGTAGCCAGGAATGAGAGGTGCGCTTCCAAGCGGTCGAGTTCACGCTGGTAGGTCGCGCGCATCGCGCGGCGGGTGCCTTCCATGATCATGACTAGGCTGGCGCCGCTTTGTTTGCGCAGCTTGACGAATTCGCGAAACCCGGATTCGAAAATGCGTTCCATGCTGCCCGCATCGTGGCGCGCGCTTGCGGCCGCCTGATAAAGCGTACCGAGATCGGCGCCGCTCCAGAAACTTCGTTCAAACTGATTCGTCCGCCGAATGGCATCGCGCACGACAAACATCTTGCGAAAGATGAACCACCAGGAAATCACGGACACCACAAAAAGAAGGGCCAATACCAACTGCACCAGCACGCTGGCATTGCCGATGAGGCTGATCAAGGACAGGTCTTGGGAAACATTCATGGTTGTGTATGACTGTCTTAAACGCGGTTAAGGTGCCGTCGGGGTTGACCGGTCCGGGTAAGTTGACTGGTGGTCGCTGTTGCCGCTTCTGCCTCTTCAGCTAACGAGGCACGAATTTCCTCTGGAAACGGGGATGGCTTGAGGCTGCCTGCTGCAACACAGGCAACATTTACCGTGCCACGCAGCAACGTTTCACCGTCGCGCCTGACGTGCTGCTCAAACGTCAGCTGTGCGTGGCCCAACTTTTGAAGCGCGGCGCTGACAACAAGTAAATCATCGAGTAGTGCTGGTTTTACGTAGGCGAGCTCGAGTTTGCGAACGATAAAGAATAGATGATAGCGGCCCAGCAAGCGCTTCGCGTCAAAGCCGCGCGCCCGCAACCAGTCCATTCGCGCACGCTCCAGAAAGTCGAGATAGGCCGCATGGAACACTACGCCGCCGGCATCGGTGTCCTGGTAATACACGCGTACCGGTATCTCGAACAGGATGTTAAGCCTCCCCCCAGAGTTCAGCAGTGCCCGAAGCAGAGGGCACCGCCATGCCCAAATGCCGGTACGTCGATGCAGTAGCCATGCGACCGCGCGGCGTACGTTGCAAGTAACCTTGCTGTATCAAAAAAGGCTCGAGCACATCTTCGATGGTGTCTCGTTCCTCACCAATGGCCGCGGCCAGATTATCGATGCCTACCGGGCCACCGCCAAACTTCTCGACGACAGCCAGCAGCAGCTTTCGATCCATGACATCCAGGCCGATACGGTCCACATCCAGCATCTTGAGTGCCGCATCGGCGATGTCCCGGTCCACCACGCCTTCGGCCTTTACTTCGGCGAAATCGCGCACGCGCCTGAGCAGGCGGTTGGAAATGCGCGGGGTACCACGCGAGCGCGACGCAATTTCGAATGCTCCTTCGGGCGTGGTTTCCACGTTCAGCAGACCGGCCGAGCGCTGAACGATACGCGTGAGTTCCGCCGGCGAATAAAATTCAAGACGGGAAACGATCCCGAATCGGTCACGCAACGGGTTGGTCAGCATGCCGGCCCGGGTCGTGGCACCGATCAGGGTAAATGGTGGCAGTTCAAGTTTGACCGACCGGGCGGCAGGGCCTTCTCCGATCATGATATCGAGCTGAAAATCTTCCAGCGCAGGATAAAGAATCTCCTCGACGACCGGCGACAAGCGGTGAATTTCATCGATGAACAGCACGTCATTGGGTTCAAGATTGGTCAGCAGGGCCGCGAGATCCCCGGGACGTTCCAGCACCGGTCCCGAAGTCTGGCGCAGATTTACGCCCATCTCCCGCGCAATGATGTGGGCAAGCGTAGTTTTCCCCAGTCCCGGCGGCCCGAACAGCAGTACGTGATCGAGCGACTCGCCGCGCTTCCGGGCAGCCTGGATAAATATCTGGAGCTGGCCGCGGATCTTTTCCTGGCCTATATATTCCTCGAATTGCTTGGGACGCAAGGCCCTCTCGAGCGCTTCTTCGTGCGTCGACTGTGGGTCAGGCGTAATCAGCCGGTCAGTCTCGATCATCCTTTGTAGCTGCTGTGAAATCGCGCTTGGCGCATCATCCACGGCCGCTCTTGAACTCCTGCAACAGCGGCCGGACGTCTTCGGCGCGCGCATCGATCTGTTGGGGTAGCGCCTGTGCGAGCTCGTCGAGGCGGTGGCTGATGATACCGGTTAACTTCAGGATCGCTGTCACAAAATATTTTTTTCCCAACGCCGAATAGGCGAAGCGCTGGCCGTCGGCGTTGGTCGCATCCTGGATGGAAAATCGCATGTCGTCATCTTCCTTGTTCCAGGCGGTCTGCATGCGGTTTCTTTCGGACTGGATTCCGGGGATGTCCTTGAGCTTGCCGGAGAACGACAGCGTCGCCATCACGTGAGTTGACACGGTATGATCAACGATCATCGCCTGCTTCCGGCCGACATCGGAACGAAAGTGGTTAAGCAGCGCGGCTACTTCTTCGGCGCTAAATTCCTTGGAGTCGAGTTCCTGCCATTGCGGCCGCAGCCAATCCAGACTGGTGAAGTCTTGCGCCACCTTGTCTACAACTTCGTTCAGCAGCAAATCTTCGGCGCGCTGCCAGTGCGGATCATGGGAATTCCAGCCAGGTCCCAGCTTGTCCTGGTTGCCGAGCCGCGTCAGCAGCCCGCGTATGGCAATCAGACCTTCCTGCTTGAGGTAGAAGTTACCGATTGATACCGATGTCGTGAGATCGTGCAGCTCGATGAGTTGCTCAATTTGCCGCTGCTTGTTGGCGCTGGTTTCGGTGGCGGCAAAAACTCCGGCTGGCACCGTCAGCACGGCCATGATCAATAGAACAGCGCGTGCTGCGGCAGTCATCGGTAAACATCCTCGTTCATCAAGCAAGACCCGGTCACTCCATAAAATTGCCCCGGATTATAGCCTAGCGCCCGGTGTAAACGTGTCTCGCCGATGCATGCGGTGTGTCGTGCGCGGGCGACATTGCGTGTCATGCCAGCGCGCGTCGAATCAGACCTTCGACAGCAATTTAAGCGCACTGCGGATTGCTTCCGGAACGGGCGTTTCGGGTGTGATTTTGGCGAGCGCGTGCGTGGCTTCCTTGTCGCTATAGCCCAGTGCCAGCAAGGCGTTGAGCGCATCGCTCCTGATTCCAGCTTCGCCGCTCGAAGTCGTAAGGCCCACGCCCGCGTTGAGTTTGTCGCGCAGTTCGAGCAGCAGGCGCTCCGCTGTCTTCTTGCCAATGCCGGGAATCCGGGTGAGCCGGGCGCCGTCGTGCGCCGATACCGCCTGGTACAACTCCGACACGGACATCCCGGACAATACCGATAGCGCGGTGCGTGCGCCGATGCCGCTGATCTTGAGCAATTTACGGAATACCTGCCGTTCCTCGTCAGTCGCAAAGCCGAACAGCAGGTGCGCATCCTCGCGCACCACCAGGTGTGTATGCAAGGTGACGGCGGCGCCAGTGGCGGGCAGCAGGAAAAAAGTACTCATCGGGACGTCGACTTCGTAGCCCACGCCTTGCACGTCGATGACAATCGTCGGTGGACGCTTTTCCAGCAACTGACCCGCAAGCCGTCCGATCACACCAGCCTCCCGCGTTTCATTCGGAAGCCGCGCGTTTGCAGCTTGCCGAGGCCCAGACCGCCATGCGCGTGACAAATCGCGCACGCCAGCGCATCGGCGGCATCGGCACTTGGATCACCGGGCAGCTTCAGCAGGCGCCGCACCATCTCCTGGACTTGCTCCTTGCGTGCATGACCATTGCCGACTACCGACTGTTTGACCTGCAGCGCGGTATATTCCGATACCGGCAAGGCGCCGATTACCGCTGCGCAGATGGCGGCGCCGCGCGCCTGGCCGAGCAGCAGCGTAGACTGGGGATTGATATTGACGAATACTTTTTCCACGGCGACCTGCTGCGGTTTGAGTTCTGCGATCACTCGCGACAGGCCTTCCAGGATAGTGCGGATGCGCTCCGGCAGTTCACCAGTGTCCGCGGTCCGGATGCGCCCGCTGGTAACATAGGTCAGCCGCTGGCCGGCGATTTCGAGTACGCCGAATCCTGTGACGCGCAGCCCCGGATCAATACCAAGAATGCGTACCGTCACGGTGTGAGCCCGAACGGCGCGCGGGGCGCAAACCAGGCGGGCGCCGGGAACGAAAGGCGGGCTGAGCAGGCGCTGGTCAAATCCACCGCGCGCGTTTCATGCCGGCGTCGCCTCGTCCATGACTGCGCTGCTGTAGACTTCCTGCACGTCGTCG
>DATMZQ010000544.1:0-4868 GCA_035573615.1 Burkholderiales bacterium
TCCAGTTGCAACGCTCGACCGCTGGTCTTGCTTTCCGTTGCGGCTTGCCTGCGCAAAAGCTGAATCTGCGCCATGCTCGCGACCCCATCCACCAAAGCAATCACCGTTGCTCCGAAGACACGCTGTAGTGATTCGCGTTCCACTTTCGTTGAAAGTGGCGCCCCAAGCAGCATCATTGCCGCGATAGCTTCGCCGCCTACACGCATCGTGCCGAGGGTTCCTGCGGCCCCGCGAGCATGGTCATACCACGCCTGTCCGGTAGGATGTAAAAGACCCGGATAATGTTGTCGCGCCCACGCATCGGCGCTGATAACCAGGTCGCGCTCCACGGGCGCAAGCCGACTGGTCAGCGCTTCCAGCCACTGATCTGAAGTTATGTCGCGAAGCAGCTCGGTGGACTTAACCATCTTGTATCGACCCGTATCATCGACCGGTCCAATATTTTCTGTGAGTCTCCCGCCAGTTTTCCACGCTGATACCGGTCGCGTTCATCGAAATGAGCACGGCGCCAGAGGCATCAGTACGGATGGTACGGCTACCCGCGTGCCGGTAGCGCGCGTTAACGACCGGATGGGGATGACCGAAGCGGTTGAGATAGCCAACGGAAAATATAGTTACTTCGGGAGCAACCGCCGTGACGAAGCCAAGGGTTGAAGAGGTGCGGCTGCCATGATGGGGCGCGATAAGAACATCGGCCCGCAAATTTTCAGAAGACTGCAGCAACCGGGACTCGGAGTATTTCTCTATGTCGCCGGGTAACAAAACGCTGCCATAGGCCGAACTGATCTTTAGCACACAACTTCGATCGTTATCCTTAACGGAATTATAGTCTGCCGCTTGCGGATAGAGGAACACAAACGATACGCCGTCCCACTCCCATCGCTGTCCGGCATCGCAAACCCGTGCCTGAGGCAATGCGAGATTTAGCGCGTGATTTCTGGGTAACGACGAATCTAGCCATCCTGTGGGCACCGCCTGCAAAACCGACAAGGCGCCGCCAGTGTGGTCGCTGTGATCGTGGCTGATGATCATGGCGTCCAGTGCCCGGATTCCGGATGCGCGCAGGTAAGGCACTACGATACGGCCGCCAGCATCAATTTGTTCGGTGAAAGCCGGTCCGGTGTCGTACAGCAATGTATGTTCATGTGTGCGTACCACGACAGCCAGCCCCTGCCCTACGTCGAGCACTGTCAGCTGCAATTCCCGGAGTGGAACGCTGTCAGGTGCCGAAAGGAAAAGTGGCAGCATCAAGGAGGCACCCAGCCAGCGCGCTGGAAAGCCCTTGGGCAATAACATCCATATCGCACCTGCGATGGCGATCGGTATGGTCCATGCCGGGGGCGCATGCTGTTGCCACACGGCGGCGGGCCAGTTACTGAGCATGTTAAGTACGATCATGCACAGAGCCATCAACTGATGAGCGGCGTAAGCAAGCCCGTCTACGGGAATCACTGCCGCCAGCAGTGCAAGCGGCACCACAATCAGGCTGACCACCGGAATCGCGAAGGCGTTTGCAAGCGGAGATACCAGCGATATCTGCTGGAACAGAGCGAGCAACAACGGTATCAGGGCGAGTGTCACCGCCCCTTGAATCTGAATCCATGAGCGGAACCAGCCCTGTCTGCCAATTCGGGATCCGGCCGTCAGCATGATGACTGCCACTGCGCCAAACGAGAGCCAGAAGCCGGGTGCCATGACGGCCATCGGATCAAGTACAACTACGAGGGCCGCCGCTGCAGCGAGCACGCTGATCGGTCTAGTGGTCCAGTTATTCCATAGCGCCACCGCTACCACCGCAAGCATGTAAACGGTTCGCTGCGCGGGAACTGCGAAACCCGAAAGCACGGCGTAGCCGATTGCGACTGCAAGCCCGCAAATGGCGGCGGCTCGCCGCGCCGGAAGTTTGAGCATAAGTGTTTCGGACAGACGCCACAGTCGTAGTATTAGAAGTACAGCCATACTCGCCACCATGGTGATGTGCAGGCCGGAAATGCTAATGAGGTGGTTTACCCCGGTGCGCGTGAACACCTGCCATTGGTCGGCCGGAATCGCCTGCTGATCTCCAATAGCGAGTGCGACGACGACGCCGGCATAAGGGCGCTGACCCAATGCCGCCTGTAAATGAGCGCGCGCCGCTTCCCGGCATCGTTCCAGCAAATAACCGGCGCGCCATACCAGCGGTTTGATCAAATGCGGCGCAGGATCCGCTCGAACATATCCAACCGCGCGAATACCGCGCTCCAGCATCCACGCTTCGAAATCGAATCCATCCGGGTTCGCATTGCCATGCGGCCGATGCAGACGCACGACGAGCCGCCAATACTGGCCGGCATGCAAGGTTGGCAACGATGCATTGTCGGTCTGGTACCACATCAGCGAAATGCGCGAAGCAATCTTGGCATTCAATGTGTACGTTCGATCCACGTCGAGTACAAAACGCACCCCGCGCTCGTTAGGCTGCACCATCTCTGCGATGACGCCGGAAATCTCGATGTCCCGCCCTTGCCAAATTTCCGGAAGTTCGTCCGAAAGTTTCCAATGAGCGATGGCCGCAGCCCAGAAAAAGCCGGCTGCCGCAAAGGTCACAATTGCGGCTGCATGCAAGGACACTCGGTTCGCCGGCCTCGAAGCACGAAACAGGAACATGCATAGCGCGGTCAATGGAACCAGTACTGCGGCAGCCGGCCAATGAGGCAGCACGACTTGTTGCTGGAGCAGCCAGGCCCCTGCAATGAAGGCGAACAGGTAAATGCTCGTCACGATATGGCGAGATTACTATTTCACGGGGATGCTGCGGAACCTTTTCGCCGAATGCCAGATCATCAGGCGTTGTGAGAATCAGGATGATGCTGAAGGAAGCGCCGGGGTGCCCCTCACCCGCGGACGGATACGGTTGGTTGCCGACATTAAAGCTGCAAACGACAACGCTGTTGGGTTACTCCGTCATGCGATCCGAGGCGGGATAAAGCTTTCCATCCTCAAGGCGAAGCGTGCGTTGCATTCGTGCCGCAATCATCGGATCGTGCGTCACCACGATAAAGCTGGTCGCCAGTTCCCGATTCAGTTCCAGCATGAGGTCGAGAATACCTTCTGCGGTGTGCCGGTCGAGATTTCCGGTAGGCTCGTCCGCAAGCACGCACGCCGGTTCGGTCACCAGGGCTCTTGCTAACGCCGCACGCTGACGCTCCCCCCCGGACAGTTCCCCTGGAGTATGGGTTAGCCTGGCGCTGAGCCCAACGCGCGCGAGCACGCTGCTCGCAAGTCGCGTGGCTTCCTCGGCCGCCATGCGCCGAATCAACAGCGGCATCACCACGTTCTCCATTGCAGTGAACTCCGGCAACAAATGATGAAATTGATAGACGAATCCCAGCCCGCGATTGCGAAGGATCCCCTTGTCCTTCTCGCTGAGTTGGTCCAGACGGCGTCCCATGACTACTATCTCGCCCGCAGACGCCGCATCCAAGCCTCCCAGCAGGTGAAGCAATGTGCTCTTGCCCGAACCAGATGCGCCTACGATCGCCACGGTTTCGCCACGCTGGATTTCAAAATCGACGCCGGTCAGTACCGGCACGCTGTACTGCCCTTGCCTGAATGTTTTTTGCAAACCGCGGCAACACAGAACAACTACGGCCTCACTCATATCTCAGCGCCTCCGCTGGATTGATTCGCGCGGCGCGAAAACTCGGGTAGAGCGTGGCAGCCAGGCTCAATGCGAACGAGGTGAACGCGATGACGATGACGTCCTGCAAGTGTGGATCGGAAGGCAGATCGCTGATGTAGTAAACGTCTTTTGCCAGGAACTGCACACCGAGCAGGTGTTCGATCGCGGGTACTATCACGGCTACATTCCACGCAACGAGCATTCCAATCACGACGCCGACAAACGTACCGATCACGCCAATCAGCGCGCCCTGGATGATGAAAATCTTCATTAT
This sequence comes from Burkholderiales bacterium, assembly GCA_035573615.1. Taxonomy (GTDB): domain Bacteria; phylum Pseudomonadota; class Gammaproteobacteria; order Burkholderiales; family JACQAP01; genus JACQAP01. The sequence continues at coordinate 3,936 of DATMZQ010000544.1, forward strand.
TTCGCCCGGTGCAGCACCCAATGTACGCAGGATCGCGATATCGGCACGCTTATCGGTGACCGCCATGACCAGCGTTGAAACGATGTTGAATGCGGCGACGGCAACTATCAGCAATAGGATAATGAACATCACGCGTTTCTCGATCTGAACCGCCCGGAAAAAATTCGCGTGGCTGCGCGTCCAGTCGGCAACGTAAACATCCGCATCCAGGGTATGCGTCAATTCGCGGGCTATAGTGGGTGCGGCAAACAGATCCTTAAGCTTCAGGCGCACGCCTGACACCTTGTCTTCCATTCGATAGAGTTTCTGTGCGTCCTCCAAATTGATAAGAGCCAATCCGGCGTCGTATTCGTACATGCCGACTTCGAATATTCCAACTACGTCGAATTGTTTGAGGCGCGGCATGATTCCAGCTGGCGTGACTTGCCCCTGCGGCGCAATGACGACGATCTTGTCGCCAAGGCGGGCGCCGATGCTGAGCGCCAGTTCACTGCCCAAAACGATACCGAATTTTCCCGCTTGCAGTGCACCGAGTCTGCCCGATTTCATGTGCATGCCAATCTCGGCAACCTTGTCTTCATCCGACGGCAAAATGCCGCGCACGATACTGCCCTGCACGGTCTGGTGATTTGATATGAGGCCTTGCGCCATAACAAACGGCGCCGCTGCGATAACCTCAGGGTTGCTCAGTGATTGTTTGGCCACCCGCTGCCAATCCCGGAGACCATTGGACATGCCCGTAATTTGCACATGGGACGCTACGCCGAGGATGCGTGCCCGCAGCTCCTTCTGGAAACCATTCATGACCGACAGCACGACAATCAGTGCCGCAACTCCCAAGGCGATACCGAGCATGGAAGTAACGGAAATGAAGGAGATGAAATGGTTGCGCCGCTTGGCGCGCGTATAGCGCAGGCCGACAAACAGCTCATA